>CAXEUQ010000026.1:0-8985 GCA_963999425.1 uncultured Candidatus Poseidoniales archaeon
CGAGGTAGGGGCTGATGTGATTCACGGCACTGCTCTAGGAGTGGGTGAGCGTGCAGGAAACGCTCCTCTCGACCAGACTCTCGTTAATCTGAGCCTGATGGGTGTAATCAGCAACGATTTGACTATGCTCAACGAGTACATGAGGAAGGCCCACGAGTATGTCGAAGTAGCGCTTCCGAGAAACTATCCTGTGTTCGGAGAGGATGCTTTCGAGACAGGTACGGGGGTTCACGCAAGCGCGGTAATCAAGGCGATGAAGAAAGGTGACCATTGGCTTGCAGATCGTGTCTATTCTGGCGTCCCGGCGGCTGATTACGGACTTGAGCAAGTGATTCGGATTGGACATATGAGCGGTAGGTCGAACATCGTCTGGTGGCTGCAGAACAACGACTACGAGGCTTCTGAAGAATTAGTCTCACACATGTTCGAGGTGGCCAAATCACAGCGTCGTCTGATGAGTGATGATGAGGTCCATGCAGCCATCTCTGAGTTCAATAAATCATGAGTCATTTGACTAACGACTTAGACGAATGGCTAAATGCATTAGGCTTTCGACCTCGGTCGTGAGAAGCGTAGTTATCGTCCTAGTCATGCTTGTACTGACTTCCATCGGAGGTCTAGTATCCAGTGCCTCGGAACCCGAAGATTTGAGTTTCGAAGGTGACGATATCATGTCCACTTACTCAAGAGCGGTGCAATTGGCCTTCGAGCGGGTATCTGACTTGGATTCCTACTCTAATCAGGTGCTTTCGCAGACAGAGGACTGGTTGATAGTGACCGGAGTTCCAATTGACAAGCATGAGTTAACGATGGCGTTACCCGACAGAAGCGAGCCGGCCCCTATTCTCAAGGGCGCATACATATGGGGGTTCGATAATCCTCAGACTTCGCTTGCTAGGCTGCAACTCTCCCTCGATAGTGGAGAGATTGAGTCTTTCTCGCCCTTGGTAGACAGGCAGCATCAACCTAGACTGGTCCCCAATGATCCGGACTTTACCTCTCAATGGCACTTGAGGAATACCGGGCAGACTAATGGGGTCGCTGGAGAGGATGCCAATGTAACATCGATTTGGGACAATTACACTGGCTCGGAAGTGGTCATCAGTGTGATTGATGATGGCTTGGATTACAATCATAGTGACATTAACCCGCATTACTCTGCAGAATTATCCTACGACTGGTGCGATGACGACAGTGATCCGATGCCTTCCAGTTGGAATGGTCATGGAACTGCTGCTGCGGGAGTGGCTGCAGCGGTAGGCAATAACTCAGTGGATGTCGCAGGGGTGGCGTTTGAAGCCACTCTAGCTGGCTCCTTGCTGATTGCATGCTCGAATAGTGATGCCACCGAGGCTGATGCGCTTAGCTATGAGGAAGATGAGATTGACATCTACTCTAACTCGTGGGGGCCTGCAGATGATGGAAGGACTCTCGAGGCCCCGGGACCACTGACGCTCGCTGCCTTTGAGAGCGATGCTTACAGTGGACGAGATGGACTAGGTAATCTCATTACTTGGGCTGCGGGAAATGGTTTGGGTTCTGACGATGATTCGAACTACGACGGTTACGCGAACAGTAGATTTACGATTGCTGTGACTGCAATCAATCACAATGGAGAGCAGTCGAACTATGCCGAACCGGGGGCGAACATACTGGTAGCCGCTCACTCAAATGGAGATGGAGAAGGGATTACAACTACTGATATCACAGGTACGGGAGGATATAACAGCGGCAATGTAACTCACACATTTGGAGGAACATCGAGTGCGACTCCATTGGCTTCTGGAGTAATCGCTCTGATGCTCGATGCAAATGAGAATCTGACTTGGAGAGATGTTCAGCATGTGCTAGTCAACAGCGCGCGTATGAACGACCCGACCGATTCTTCATGGAGGATAAACGGTGGAGGTCATGATGTATCCCACAAGTATGGATTCGGTGCTGTCGATGCCGGAGCCGCTGTAGCTTTGGCTGAAAACTGGGTCAATGTAGGAGTTGAGTTGAATTCGACGTACGGGCCATATTCGCCGACTACTGACATACCCGATGACAATACAACTTGGACTGAATTAACCACAGTGGTCACAGATGAGTTCTCACTGGAAAGCGTCGACTTGGTCGTAGACATCGACCATACCTACAGGGGTGACTTGGATATCGTTCTAGTATCCCCTTCGGGAACGGAGTCTTGGCTTGCTGAGGCCCGTAGCGACAATGGCAACCACTACTCTGACTGGATGTTCAGCACCGTACAGCACTGGGATGAGTCATCACTAGGCACTTGGACTCTGAAAATCAGAGATATCTCTTCTGGAACCAACGGGACCCTAAATTCATGGGAATTGATTCTGCATGGAGTTGACATAGACTTCGACCATGACAATGACGGTCTAAGCGATGAGAATGAGACTCAGATATACGGTACTGACCCCTATGACTCTGATACAGACGACGACGGTTTGAACGATTACGATGAGGTAATGGTCTACGGAACAGATCCACTGTCATCTGACTCTGATCTGGATGGGCTCAGTGACTTGGTTGAAGTTTCCAACACTGGAACCAACCCTCTAGATTCCGACAGCGATGACGATGGGCTAAGTGATGGTTCCGAAATCAACTACTGGTTCAGCAATCCATTAATCTACGATCCTGATGACGACTTGGATCTGTTCTACCACTTCAACGACTGTAACGATACCAACCCACTGGTGAATCCCGGCAGGCCCGAATTGCTCAATGGTATTGATGACAACTGCGACGACTACATCGACGAGGGATACAACTTCACCGACAGAGACAATGACGGACTCAACGACTGGAAAGAATATCACATATACGGCACTGATTACATGGATTCAGATACCGATGATGACGGTCTTGATGATGGGGAAGAGGTCAACATCTTCTCCGCTATGGGTTCTGATCCAGTGGTTTTCGATCCAGACAGCGATGCAGACACCTGGTACTGGTTTGAGGACTGTGATGATGATGATCCCGACAGGTCACCCGGACAAATCGAGTTGCTAGATGACTTTGACAATGACTGCGACTTCCTCGTGGATGAGGACTACTGGGATTTGGATACCGACAATGACGGTCTCACAGACTACGACGAATTCCACAACATCACGACAGATCACCTCGATGGAGATACCGATGACGACGGATTACCAGACGGTCTCGAGTACAATCAGTACGCATCGCTCGGGGCGAATCCGCTTGTTCACGATGAGGACTCCGATGGTGATGGCTGGTACTGGTTCCAAGACTGTGCGGATGATGACTTCGACCGGGCTCCGTTCAAGCCGGAGATTCTAGATGGCAAGGACAATGACTGCGATGATGTCGCTGATGAGGACTTCTTCGACATGGATAGTGATAATGACGGTCTGACCGATTATGAGGAATTCAACAACTACTCTACGAATCCCGAACTGCCTGATTCTGATAGTGATGGAATGACTGATGGGCACGAGGTCACGATTAGCGGCTCTGACCCGACGACATTCAACTTCGATAGTGATGAAGATGGATTCTACGACTTCGAGGATTGTGATGACTCGAATCCGGCTATCAATCCGGATGGAACTGAGGCTTGGAATGGCAGAGACGATGACTGTAATGAGCAGGTCGATGATGGATTGTCCCGCAAGTCTCTGGTCTCTACCACTCCAGATTACCGAGAAGTACAGTATTGGGACGCTGTGAACGAGTCCCTTGTTCTTCGTGTCGAGGGCATTCCAAACTCGGTCGAAGTGACCTTGATCTGGAACCTCGGTGATTACACCCTCACCATGAACGCCAGTGAGGGCGGTAAGGGAGTGGAAATCATGCCCATAGACTGCGAGTCGGGAGTTACTCCGATTGAGATTTACCTGTGTGATCAAGGAAGTGGTCCGCAGCAAGCTACGCTTACTATCTCAGAACTCGGAGAGACTACAACGATAATTTGGGATATCGACATGGTAGTTTGGTCGCCACCCAGCAGTCTTTCTGAGAGATTATTGGGATTCTTGATTTCTCCCGTGGGTATGGCAGTTGCCTTGATTGTCGTCGTGTCTCTTCTGGGGATGCTAGTGCTCGGCATTCGTAGAGTATCATACAATCGCAGGCTTGAGGACGCATACAAGGCGTATGACATCAAGCCTACAGAATTCGCCCTGTCTCCCGAACTCCAAGGCTATGAATTGCCCTCGGCCCCAGATCTCAGTACGATGATGGGTCAACAGGCAGCTCCAGTTCAACTACCTTCGATTCCTTCCGGTCCTGTGGATAGTGAGACGATTCCTGAAGCGCCAGATTTGGATTAGAGCCAACTCGGGTCGGCTTCATCGGCCTCCTCATCGGCCGAGTGCTCCTCCCTGCGCCCCCATTCTGCATCAGGCGACCCGCCTGACCACTCACCTTCTACAGAGATATCCTCGATGTCGTCATCGTCTCTCCAAGGAGGCTCCCCATCCGATCCACTGGTAATCAGGCAACCCTCCTCATCGAGTCTTGTCTTGAGAGTCTTGGTCCCACCACTCATCGGTAGCAAGTGGCCAATTGGGGTTCCTGCGGTCACGAAGGGATGGGTGGCGGTAGATATCAGCAGGCCCCTTGCAGGAGAGAGGATGTCGAAGTTCTCTCCGGGACGTTCCGGATCTGTGACTGTAGCCACGGTCTCGCCTTCCTGAACGAAACTACCCGCCGGTGTCAGGACGTCTAGCAATCCGCCTTGGTCAGACCTCACCCATAATGAGCCGGAAGCTAGTATTCTGAATCGGGGACGGCTTGGGTATCCGGGAATGACCCTAAGACTACGCAGTACATTCAGCACTCCATAAATCGCTACCTGAACTGACTCCGGGTCTGCCTCATTGGAGCCTCCTCCTTCGTAAGTTATGGCAGCGACGCCTGCATCGTTAGCAACTCTCCTCATCGACCCTTTTGGGCCCTCGTTGTCCAGAATGGTCTCGATTCCGAATGCTCGGGCTATGCGATTGCTGGAAGGATGGGCCAGATTAGCTCGAATCTGAGGCATATTCGTCCTGCCTGCAGCGGCTGTATGTAAGTCGATGACATGGTCGCTTGTGGAGATAATCTCATTCCACATCCTATTGGCTACTCTGGACGTGGTGTTGCTATCCGGCTTTCCAGGAAATCCGCGATTCAGGTCCCTGCCGTCGGGCATATATCTGCTCTGCCGGCGGTAGCCGGGCAGGTTCACAACCGGCATGATGCGAATCGTACCAGCCATTGCCGATGGATCAATCGCCTTGTCTTCGCCGATAAAGTTCGGGCCGCTGAGGTATGTCAGAGCAAGTGGACCCACTAGTTCATTGCCGTGAAGGGCACCAAGCAGGGTGACCACCGGACCCGGTCTGGCACCATGAATGACGGTTATCGGGACCGGCCATGACTCGCCTATGTCGACGTCGATCAAATCGTACTCAAGCTGTCGAATTGTCCCGGGACTGATTCTCTTCCTCAGGAATCTGTGGTACTTCGGGCCGTCCTTACGAGACCATCTGGCTGGAGTTCCCTGATTGCCTTCAAGCGCTTTCTCAATCTCCTCTCTGCGGCTTGGAGGAATCTGATTTGACACCTTCAGAGGCTTGGAGCGCCTGCGGCCCGGGCGAGTGACTGGTCCATCGGATTTTCGCGTGGCTTCGTCGTCGTCCGAACTGGAAGCGGTACTGGGCACTTTATGGCGGAGAGGGTTCACGGATAAAGCGGATACGTCTGGGATTCCTAGGAATTTTCAATTCCTAGCGATTGTTCACAGGTTCCATGCGAGGCAGGGGGCCGTCCGTTCAGGAGGAGCATGCCCCCAGTAGCATCTGCTTCGGTTGCGGCCCTGCCAATAAGGACGGATTGCGAATCAGATCTTTCCGTTCTGAGGGGGGATTGGAGATGGAATTCATCCCTAGTGATGAGCATCAGGCATTCCCCGGGATGATTAACGGAGGTATCATCGGAACTCTGCTAGACTGCCATGGAAACTGGACTGCGGCGGTCGCCCTGATGGACCAATCCGGGCTGAGTGAGCCGCCATGCACCGTAACTGCATCCTACTCAATCAAACTGAGACGGCCGACTCCGCACGGAGTCGCACTTCTAGTAAACTCCGAGATAGTGGAAATCGGAGAGGATCGGGCGAAGGTCAGAATGTCTCTCAGTGCTGAGGACAAGGTCTGTGCTACTGGTGAGGGCCTTTTCGTGGCCGTTAAGGAAGGACACCCGGCCTTCCACCGTTGGAATTAGGGCTGTTTCCACGGCATCCTTTAGAACGGCCGAGGTGAAGGGATAACGTGACTCAGTCAGGGGGCCGTGATATGGACGAACTCGAAGACCTCGGGCTTGACTTCGAGGTGGTTTCGATGCTGCGTGAAGAATGGGGGGTGGAGCGATTGTTTCCGCCTCAGTCTGAGGCTCTGCCTCATGCCCTTTCGGGTCGGAATCTGATGCTGACGATACCTACTGCGAGTGGGAAGTCACTTGTGGCATATCTGGCACTTATCCACAGACTGAAGAACGATCTCGAAGGAGAAAGGGGAATCTACGTTGTCCCCCTGAAGGCCCTTGCTAGTGAGAAGGCTACAGAACTCAGGCAACTGGCCTCTAAGGTGGGGCTTAGAGTTGGTATAGCAATCGGAGACAGGGATGGTGAGACTGGAATGGTCGAGGACTCCGACATTCTGGTATGCACTAGTGAGAAACTGGACTCTCTACTACGCTCGCGCTCTGAACTTATTGATGGGGTCGGAATCGTTGTCAGCGACGAATTTCACCTGCTGCATGATGTCAGTCGCGGGCCGACTCTCGAAGTGTTGCTATCCCGAATAAGACATAGGAGACCTGATGCTCAGATTATCGCTCTATCTGCTACAGTAGGCAATGCTCCCGAGATGGCGAAATGGCTGGATGCAGAGCTAGTGGTTTCGGATTGGCGTCCTGTGGCACTGCGATACGGTACAGTGAACGGCCTGGAGGGTAAGGTGCACAGAGTCGATGGAGTAGACGCTGATGTAATTCCCGAAGTCCGTCATCTCGAAGGTAAGTCAACTCGCCAATTGCAAGCTATTCTATCAGATACCATCACCAGAGGTGGACAGTTGCTCGTATTCGTCTCCTCACGATCATCTGCACAGAAGGAGGCGAGAGAGTTGTCCAAGCAATGCAGGAGACTGTTGGTCGACGGTGCTCATGGTTTGAGTCCTGAAACCGCGGAGAGATGGGAAGAGGTCGCTGGTAGTGTCTCTCAAACTGAGGGTTCGAATCTGGGTAAGGTCCTGTCAAATGCTCTGAGAGGTGGAGTTGCATTCCATCATGCTGGCCTGACCGGAAGGCAAAGGGGGATTATTGAGGAAGCATTCAGGGAAGGTGAGTTGGCCTGCATTGTAGCAACACCGACTCTAGCACAGGGAGTCAATCTTCCAGCCAGAACTGTCGTCATCAGGGACTACAGAAGATGGAGTGCTGCCGCTGGAATGTCAATGCCTCTTCCTGTGATGGAAGTCATGCAGATGATGGGTAGAGCAGGACGACCGAAGTACGATGACGTAGGGGAATCTTGGCTATTGGCCAAGGGCAGGGAGGAAGAGGACAAACTGGTCTCACTCTACCTCCATGGACAACCCGAAGAAGTGACTTCAAAACTCGCCAATCCGAACGCCATGAGGGCCGAGGAGGACCCTGCCCTTCTGACCCACGTACTATCGATGTTAGCGACCGGTGGGATATCGGACAGGGACGCACTAGGCCGCTTCTTCTCCAAGACATTTCTAGCCACTCATCTAGACCCTGAGGACCTCGCGGCCCGCCTTGATGATGTAATCAGTTGGCTGGCTTCTAACGGGATGATTGACCGAACTGGTGAGTCAGAGGAGGTGAAACAGAGGATGCTTGAGGAGTCTCCTCTTGAACAGGATGAGGAATGGGAAGATGAGTTGCCATCTTGGGTAGATTCTGCATCTGAAGTATTGGGAATTGACATCCGCAGAGGACATGAAGAATCTCAATTCAAGCCTAGGCGTGGTCCGCCAATCTTTGGATTCCGCAAAGCGAGTTTGCACGAGACTTACGAACAAGACCCACCTGAGCCTGCCTCAATGACATATCGCCCTACTGCGTTGGGAGAGAGAGTTTCTCAACTGTATCTCAACCCCATTTCAGGCCGGATGTTGAGAGATGGAATGAGTAGAGCGATGGCAACTCTGAGCGGGGAAGATCAGTATCATCAGGTCTCACCCCTGAGTTTGCTTCACCTAGTTTCGTGTACTCCTGATTTCCTACCACTGTGGCCTAGGAAAGGAGACTATGATGCTATTCAGGCAGCCATCCATGGCCATGAGAGAGAATTCCTGACTGAGGCAGTGGATTTAGATGAGGAAAGGAGAATGAAGGGTGTCTTGGTACTACAATCCTGGGCAGACGAATACAGAATAGACCAGATTGAGGAAGAATGGGGAGTTCAGCCCGGAGATCTTAGGGGCAGGGTCGAGATAGCAGAGTGGTTGCTATATGCTACGAGAAGAATTCTCGCAGATGATGATGAGTTGGCTAGTATGGGAAAAGATTCGCATAGAACTCTCGTTGAGGCAGTGGACGAGATGCATCGAAGAATAAGATACGGCTGTAAGACTGATTTACTTGGCCTAGTGGCCTTGAAAGGAGTTGGCAGAACCAGAGCAAGGCAAATGGTGGACTTGCTCGGAGTATCTAACGCGACTGATTTAGCAGAGCTGACTGAGAGAGATATGGAGAAGCTTTCTGACTTGCGCGGATGGAGTCCTCAACTAGTCGACGGTATTGTCAATACAGCTTCACGCGCTGTAAGACGTCAGTCACGATAGATACAATTCTTCTAGTCGGGGCCATCGGCATCCATGGACGAGTCGGCTTCTATGCCTTGGTTCCCGGCTTGGGGAATTCAATTCTCAGTCCCGATAGAGAATCCAAGTTCGATTGTCTCTGTGTTCAATGAATGGAGACCGAGTG
>CAXEUQ010000027.1:0-8727 GCA_963999425.1 uncultured Candidatus Poseidoniales archaeon
AGTGATCAAAGCATCACCAGGGAGCCACAGGGACTAGGAGTTGATTTGATGGGTTACAGAGCAAATACTGGGCATCCACACGCGACTCCCAACTTCAGGAACCTAATCATCCGCCCAATGTGGATGACACTGAAGACAGCCCTCAGGACGGTGCCATTCCTAGGCAGCCTGGGCTTCCTGAGAAACGACTACCACGGTAAGTCAGCATCCATGGTCGACCCTACCACCAGAGAGAGAGTGGGTGTAGACCACCCCACTCTGTGGCAGAAGTTCGCCGCTGACAGAGAGACGAGCGAGATCATGCCGTTCCTAGAGCGGCCTGTGACCGTTATGTATCCTTACGAGAGGCTTGAGGACCTCGAGCCATGGCTATTCGTTCCGGGCAATTACAATGGGAGAATCGGAATCATCTGGGAAACATGTACTGCATGCAAGGCATGCGTCAGAATCTGCCCCAATGACTGCCTGCACATGACTTCGGAAGTCAGAGTGAACGTGCTCGATACCTCCGAGGAGGGCGATGAGTGGCATGGCTACGGAAGTGAGCTTGAGGAAGGCGGCTTCGCCGCTAGGAAGAAAGAAGATTTCGAGGACATCGCTGAGGGCTTTGACCTAGTGAATTCTCATACTGACGCACCCCAGCAGTATGACTTCGGCGAGATTATCGAGTTGTCAGGAGACAAGGCTACGATTCGCTGGTCAGACGGTACTGGAGTCGAAACCATCGACTCAAGTACTCTCTCACCTGCAGAGCAGGACATAGTGTCGGGCCAGATTGACATCGGCAGGTGCATGTTCTGCGGCCTGTGCGCAGAAGCCTGCCCGTTCGAGTCATTCTTCATGACCAACGAGTATGACGGAATGTCCGGATTCTCTAGGCAGGACCTTTGGTTCGATGCCAGTAGGACCAGAGTCCTTCCAGCAGTGCACCAAGAAAGAGTCGACATGGAACTGGCCAAGCGCGCCGAGAAGGAACTGAAGAAGCGCGAGAGAAAGGCCGCCAGGGCTGCGGAGGCATAGGCATGGAATTGGATTTCGAGGCCCTAGTGTTTCTCATATTGTCCGCCATGGCCATCGGCGGAGCATTGGGCTGCGTCTATGCACGTAGAGTGGCACATTCACTGCTTTCGCTGATGCTGACTTTCTTCGCTGTGGCTGGTGTATTCGTGATGGCTGGAGCTGAGATGCTGGCTGCCATCCAGATTCTGGTCTATTTGGGCTCAGTGATGCTAGTTGTGCAGTTCGGCGTCATGCTGACTCGCAAGCAGATTCAGGAGGATGCCTGATGAGAGGACTTTCTGCCCTCGCACAACTCGGAGTTTTCGCCTTCCTACTGATTCTACTCTCTGAGGTGATGTCTCACCCGATGTGGGGCGAGTCTGGAGGAACTCCACCTACAACAGTGGATTTCGCAGTCTCGATATTCGCAGAGTGGTCGGTGGCTACCATCGTCCTCGGTGCTCTCCTAGCTATGGCCATGATTGGGGCATCGTATCTCGTTCGTGACGAGCGTTTGGCCAATCTGATTTGGGATCTCGAGGGTGATGAACAATGATTGAGACCAGTTGGATCGTTGGTCTGGGAGTTATTCTGTTCTTCATCGGACTGCTAGGGGCCTTCACTCGCAAAAACGCGATTGTGGTTCTGATGTGCATTGAGGTGATGCTGAATGCTGCCAATCTCAATTTCGTGGCCGGGGCCACTCACTACAGCGACGTGGATGGTTGGGTCTTCACAGCGATTGCAATCGCGATTGCAGCCGCTGAGGTAGCGATTGGACTGGCAATCTTACTCTCTCTATACAGCACTCAGGAGACAATTTCTCTGGACGAGGCGAACATACTGAAGAACTGAGGTGATTGGATGGCTGATTCGGGTAATGAATGGAACCTGCTGGCTCCAATCATCCCGTTCGTTCTGGTTGCTCCACTCTTGGCTTCACAGGGCTGGGAATCGGTCGAAGCGGCTTTCCTTATTGTCGTCATACCCCTGCTTACATTCCCAGCCATACTCGTTGCAGGACAGATTTACAATGGCAACGAGACATGGAAGAATCGCTTCAAGGAAGGAGGAATCTTCGGTCTTGGCGCACTTGCCAGCTCACTAATAATCGCGCTATGGATATTGTACGATTACATTGCAGGTTCAGCCCACTTTGAGATGAACTCAGTTGTCGAACCGTTCTCTTGGCTCACCTTCGATGTACTCCATCACGATGGTACCCACTGGGATGTAAGTTCTGGGTTCGCTGACATCGGCGTGGGCGTTTGGCTCGACCCAGTCAGCCTGATGCTGCTGTTTGTCGCTACCTTCCTTTGCTTCCTGATTTGCTGGTTCAGTCTCGGATACATGAACACGGACCCAATCAATGAGGACAGCAACCACCGCTTCTACGGAGAGTTCGTGCTCTTCGCTATCGGAATGTTCGGCATGGTACTGGCTGACAACTTCCTGTGGCTGTTCATTTTCTGGGAGATTATGGGTCTGTGCTCATACCTGCTAATCGGCTTCTACTACTGGAAGGACAGCGCGGCGGTAGCCGCGAAGAAGGCCTTCCTGACGACCAGAGTAGGTGATGTATTCCTGATGGTCGGACTGCTGATGCTGTACGATATCTACGGCTCGCTTGATTTCGCGGTCATCTTCGATGACCCGTCGACCGGAGTCGGTGGGGCCTTAGTCGACTCAACCGATCTCAACTGGACCTTGCTAATGCTGTTCATCGGAGCAGTGGGCAAGTCGGCCCAGTTCCCACTTCACGTCTGGCTGCCAGATGCAATGGAGGGCCCGACTCCTGTGTCAGCCCTCATCCATGCTGCTACGATGGTTAACGCCGGACTGTATCTAGTGTTCCGAATGGTACCATTCGTGGATGTTCATGTCAGTGGTGTGGCTGGCCTCGAGGACTTCGCACTAATCGTCGCTTGGATAGGTGGTATCACCGCCTTCATGGCAGCTGCCATTGCCTTTGTACAGAACGATATCAAGAAAGTACTCGCGTATTCGACGATGAGCCAACTAGCGTACATCTTCACCGGACTGGGTGCAGGACTGCTATTCCTGAACCTCGGTGAGTACCATGCTGGATACTTCGTCATCGGAGCTTCGATGTTCCACCTGTTCAATCACGCCATGGCCAAGGGAATGCTATTCATGGCGAGCGGCTCGGTCATCCACGAGGTGCACCACGCCCACCATCACCTGCACCACGACGACCACGACTTCGACCCGCAGGACATGCGCAATATGGGCGGTCTGGCTTCAAAGATGCCAGTAACTTCCACCGCGATGATGTTCGGTTCGATGTCCATCATCGGAATTCCGCTGATCGGCGGTTTCTGGTCTAAGGAAGGCATCATCGCCGAGACTTGGCTGGCATGCCTGCATAAGGAGCCGATGATGCTTGGTCCGGCAATCCTCGTCCTAGCGACGGCAGGGATGACAGGATTCTACATGACCCGCATGTGGCTGATGACCTTCGCTGGCCCTCCGAAGACGGATGTGGCAGAACACGTCCACGAGAGTACGCCTTGGATCAAGGAGCCATTGATCATCCTCACGCTGTTCACTGCAATCGGCGGCTTCCTACTCGCTCTGCTCGGTGCAGTCGACTATCTAGGTGGAGAGAAGGATCATCTCGCAATGCATGGCGTTTTAGACACGCTCAAGCACGCCTTTTTGCCTGATGACAATGAACTCAGAATCATCGGTTGGACGACCATACTACTTGCAGCCATCATCGGACCAGTCATGGCTTCGCGCGTACATGGAGGAAGACTCGCCGCTGGAGCCGAGGCAAACCCATTCGTAGACTGGCTAGTTAACCTATCAAGCAAATTCGGCTCTCAGGATGTCTCCGAGATGGCTGACTCTCAGTTGGCCGAGGCTCTGCAGAGAAGACTGTACTTTGACGACCTGTACGAGTGGATAGTAGCCAACACCGCCATCCCCTTTGCTTCGTTCTCGGCCTGGTTCGACAAGAACATCATCGACGGCGTCATCAAGCAGATTGAGTCCAACTCGGCTTCTGGATCCGTTTCTGTACGCAGCGTTACCACTGGAAGCACGCGTGATTACATCATGATGGCCGCAGTCGGAATGCTCTCGATATTCGCATTAATCTGGGGGGTGAGTGCGTGATTGACGACCCCCTATCAGTAATCACGCTCCTGCCACTTTTCGCTGGTCTGCTACTGCTCATACTCCCTCAAATCCTACCCGGCTCTCAGGCAGAGAGTCTCACAAGGGTCTCTAGAAACCTCAGCATGGGTATCGCACTGGCAGTGGCTGTGATTACCACTCTTCTATTCTTAGGGCACTGGGGCAGCATCGACTGGACCGACATAACCCATGGAGGATATGTTCTGGAGAACGATGCAATCGATCTGATTCCTTCCATCGGGGTGACTTGGAAGGTCGGGGCAGACGCCCTGTCCTTCCCGATGATCTGGCTCACTGCTGTGCTAATCCCTATCTCGATGCTGGTCGAGTGGGATGCCAAGCGCGGACACCTGTTCCACCCGCTGCTTTTGGTGATGGAGGGGGCATTGCTCGGGGTCTTCGTAGTGCTCGACCTATTCGTATTCTATGTCTTCTGGGAGTTGACCCTGATTCCTATGTTCCTGCTCATTCTGATGTGGGGAGGAGAGGACAGGAGATATGCTGCGATGAAGTTCTTCATCTACACTTTCGCAGCCAGCGTAATCATGCTCATTGGAATTCTCGTGATGTACTTCCACACCGACCCAATTACCGGTCTGGGCAGCCTGACCGGCCACCACTTCGACCTAGTGGCGATGACTGCGCAGGATAATCTGATTCCGAGTGAAGGTCTGAGGCATCTGGTCTGGCTGATGCTGCTGATAGGCTTCGCCACCAAGATGCCAAGCGTACCGGTTCACACTTGGCTTCCCGACGCCCACGTGCAGGCACCCACGGCAGGCTCGATGCTACTAGCCGGGGTGATGCTGAAAATGGGCGCCTATGGATTCCTCAGAATTGCTGTCACAATCTTCCCCGAGTCCACGGTCGCATTCGTTCCACTACTCATCTTCCTCGGTATGGTCAGCCTCGTCTATGGAGCCTGGGTGTGCATGGGGCAGACCAATCTCAAGCGAATGGTCGCTTACTCATCGGTTTCTCACATGGGACTTATCTTCCTTGGTATAGCTACCATGCAACCGCTCGGTATCGCTGGAGCCCTGTTCATGATGTTCGCACACGGCATCATCAGCCCTCTACTATTCGCCGTGGCTGGAGCCTTCAAGCACCACTACCACACACTCGAGATAGGCTCGATGCGCGGTATCGCCCACCACAGTCCGTGGCTAGCCGCGCACATGATGCTAGGCTGGATGGCAAGCCTCGGGCTGCCTCTGCTCGCTGGCTTCGTAGCAGAGGTTGCGATAATGATTGCATTCTGGATGACCTACGGATGGCTCGTTCTGCTTCCTGCTCTGACTCTAATCATCACCGCTGTGTACTACCTGTCCTCTATGCAGAGGACGATTTTCGAATCAAACGACCCGGAGAAAGGAATCCTACCCGACACCATGCACGGCGAGGAGCCTCGTGACATCACATGGCACGAGAACGCCGGGATGCTCGTGCTCGCAGCGATGACTGTCCTGTTCGGAATCATGCCGTTCTTCTTCTGGGACATGATGTCTGATTGGAGTTCGGGACTCACTGTCGAGACGCTCATCGACGCTATGCATTCGAGGGGGTGGAATCCATGAGTTCGATTCTGACTGACATCGACCTCGATACGACCCTGCTCCTTCTGCCAGAGATCCTAATGCTTCTGGGTATAGTGGCGATGATACTGATACCCAATCTCGGTGACGCTACGATGCGGATACCGCTAACTCGGACTAGGGTACCAATCTTCATCGGAGGAACTAGGAGCGAGTACAACAACGACCCAAGACTTCCCAATATCATCGCCTGCGGAGTACTGGGTCTGGCTTTGCTAACCTCAGCTCTGTTCCTAGGGGAAGAGGCCGATGTCGGCAATGCGCTGCACATCGATGAGTTCAGCAGACTGTTCACCCTTCTATTCACAACAGCATTGCTTCTGGCGGCCTTAGCAACATCGACCAGAATGCCCGCTAGGCCTAAGGCCACACCTCCACGAGACAACGACTCCGATGAAATTGCTGATTCCAAGGTGGCAGTCCTGATTGACAACCGAAGACAGGTCGACTTCCATATCCTACTGCTAACCACTGGTCTCGGGATGAGCCTCATGGCGATGGCGACCAACCTGTTCATGCTCTTTGTATGCCTTGAGCTGGCTTCGCTGTCTTCGTACGTCCTCGTTGCCTTCCACAAGGAGGCCGATGTCGGCGGCGAGGCTGGAATGAAGTACTTCATGGTCGGATCCGTAGTCTCCGCAATCGGAATCTACGGCATGTCTCTGCTGTACATATGGAGCGGCAGCCTGGACATGGCAGACTTGGCAGCCGCATGGTCGGCCATGGAGACCAACGACCCACTGGCGATGGTGGGGGTCGGCCTGATGATGGTCGCCTTCGGATTCAAGGTCGGCGCAGCTCCGTTCCACCTCGCTGTTCCTGACGCTTACTCTGGCGCATCCTCTCCCATCGCTGGCCTATTGGCCACCGCATCCAAGGCGATGGGCTTCGTGGCTCTGATTAGACTCCTGCTAATCGTCACAATGCCTCCATCCGGACAGGCAATCTGGATGCTCTCTATAGCACTCATAGCAGTACTGACCATGACTTGGGGCAACCTCGCTGCACTAACCAGTGATAACCCGAAGCGGATGCTGGCCTACTCAAGCGTAGCCCATGCTGGCTACATGCTCGCGGCCATGGCAGCCATAGGCTCGGGCCTAGCAGATGCTACGACCTCCGCGATGATACTGACTGCAGTCGTCTTCCATCTGCTGATTCTGGTGCTGTTCAAGCTCGGTGCATTCCTCGTGCTATCTATGCTTGAGGCAGAAGGCGGAGGGCACAGGATTGAGGACCTGCATGGATTGGTAAGGAGAGAACCCGCCATCGGCGTGGCGATGTTCGTGTTCATGCTATCTCTGGCTGGCGTACCTCCACTCTCCGGATTCCTCTCCAAACTGCTGATGATTAACGGAATCGTCTCCGTCTCCGCTGGAACCGGAGCCGAGACTTCGACAACGATAGTTGACTGGGCTGGCGGAGTCGACCCACTGTTTTGGCTGGCTGTGGCGATAGTCCTGAACAGTGCTCTATCACTTTTCTACTATCTGAGAATCGGACTGGTCATGTTCTTTGAATCACCTGAGACCGAATCTGGTCTAAGAAACGCTCCAAATCTGAGATTGGCCATCTTCGGATGTGCCATCCTAACTCTTCTGTTTGGAATCGGCCCGATGTCCGAGTGGCTACTCGATATGGTAACATCAGCCGTCGACTCCATGATGGGATTGTGAACTACAACCTCAACTTCACATAGGGGACTACCGACCGGGCCCCATGGCCCGTAGGGAGGAGAAGGTCGACGCTGAGCTCCTAGCCCAGCTCGAATCCGGAGGCGACCGAATTCGCGTACCGCTCCCAAACCGCAAGGTCAACGAGATGTTCGCGATAGCCGACCAGATTCTCGGCGGTCGCAGAGTCAAGGCGGTATGCGAGGACGGAGAGAGCCGCCTTGCTAGGATTCCTGGCAAGATGAGAAGGCGCCAGTGGGTACGCGAGGGTGATCTAATTGTGGTTCAGCCTTGGGACTTCCAGGACGAGAAGGCGAATGTCTGCATGCGTTACACCAAGACTCAGTCCCTGTATCTATCACGCAAGGGAGTGCTCCCGGAGATTGTGGATTTGTTCGGTGTCACCGACCTGTCTGAGGATGAGGATCTGGAAATCCAACCGGTCTCCGAACCTGCTCCCGCAGAAGAGTCCGAGCCGGAGTCCGAACCCGAGATAATCGAAGAGACTCCATCCGAGTCTGACGAGCCAGAGGAAGACATCGACTCGTTCTTCGGGTGAGAGCATGGATGAGCAGTATGATGACCTTCCAGAGGTCGATGCTCTACTGAGAGCCGAGAAGAAGCATGAGTGGATTTCAGAGCCTCGCTTCAAGAGAATGTTCAATGAAATTGAGGACGGCCTACAAGGTGTTCTCGGCAAGGGCAAGTACGAGTGGGTGGACAGGAGAGTCTTCGACCAGGTCTTCGATCGCTCCACCTTACTCGCAGTTCACAAACTAATGCAGAAGGGTCAGATTGAGACCATAGACTACCCGATAGCAAGAGGAAAAGAGGCACATGTCTTCCATGCTACCACCAACCATGGACCGGTCGCAGTGAAAATATTCCATACTACTAATGCAGTGTTCAAGGGACTAGCCAAATACATCGATGGAGATCCCAGATTCAAGGGACTCTCAAGGAGACACAGGGAACTGGTTAACATCTGGGTGCGCAAGGAGTTCAGAAATCTGAGTAGAATGAGGAAACACGGCTTGAGGGTTCCAAAACCTCATGATAATCTGAAGAATGTCCTCATCATGGAGTACATCGGTGATGAGAAGGGACCTAGTCCGAGACTCAAGGAAATATCCGTCGATAATCCATATGAGGTATTCGAGGAACTTCTTGATTTTATTTCCATCAACTGGCACAAGTGCAATCTGGTCCACGCCGATTTCAGTGAGTACAATATCCTCCTCAACGACCAAGAACTTTGGGTCATCGACGCCGGACAGAGCGTCACTCGCCAACACCCA
>CAXEUQ010000028.1:0-8574 GCA_963999425.1 uncultured Candidatus Poseidoniales archaeon
CTTCTCTCAATATGCAACCGCGGAGCCGGTGGCCTGATTGTGACTACCATCGACGTAGAGAATCCTAGTGTATCCGAGGAGTACGGAGGTGCGACCATACCACTCCTATCTAACCTGCTAGCATATCATTTGACACCTTATCCTGCAGATTTCGGAATTGCTGGAGAGAGTTTCGACCTGACCATCAACGGTGAGACTCAGGCAATCGACACAGTTACCGGAGCATATGCTACTAAGTACATCAAGAGCAACTCCGATCTTGATTTCAGTTTCGTGACTACTGTTGGGGGAATTGTAGCTGACTGGACTCTTGAGTCCGGCAACAACGACTCCGTCACTGGATGGGACGGCATGGTGATAGATGCTGGAGAATACAGCCACACCCAGCAACTGGATCCATCAATCCCCACTTTGGGTAGTTTCTGTGTGGGCGACTCAACCTCTGAGACCAACTGCAGAATCGGAGCCGAGTGGCTACTTACTCTGTATCTGCATGATGATGCCGGTCACACTAGGATGACCTACATCCGCTTAGTAACCGATGACACTCTCGCCGATGAGTTCAGACCGATGGCAGATGCTGTGATGGTCGATGATGCTACTAGCAGCGAATACGTCACTCTGGATGGTACCAAGACCGTTGCTGGCGTAGATTGGCCAATATACAGAGCCAGACTGTCAGACACTGGAGACCTGAGTATCTCATTCGATGCAAGTGCGAGTTATGACCCGGATGCGCCCGAAGGGTCGACAGGAATAGAACTCTACGAGTGGAAGGTATTCTTCGACTATCCATGGGACAGTTCTGACCCCACTCTAGAGGGCCACGTATTCCAGATTCCTGCCGCCGCGGGTGGTGAGGAATGGTCCTATGTTTTCCGTAATCTGACTGCCAGTCCTGACGGCAATCTTGAGAATGAGATTAGAGTTGAATTGATTGTCTACGATAAGGCAGGTAAGCAGAGCGAGAAGCATCGGATGTACTTCATCGTTGTAGGCGAGGCCTTCGGCGATGACGAGCCGATAGTACAGTTCAGCAACCCGGGTCCGAACGATAATCAGAAAGATTCCCTAGTTACAATCTCAGGTACTCTGATTTCCGGTGCCGAGAATAGTGATGTGGTTATCGAAGTCGCTCTGACAGAGGCTGTACTTGACTACACGCCGACTCAGAAGACTACCCAGAAGTCAATTGGTAAGTTCAATGCCACAGAGCCCCTGGCTGACGGCCAACAGTTCACAATGACGTTGGACATTTCCGATCTCTACCAAGAGGTCGGTGTTGCAGCGACTGTCTATGTCAGAATCATCGAGGGCGACGGCAGCAGATACGACCTTTCACAGGAATTGGCCATCACTCTAGTTCCTCAATTGCCAGACGAAGAAACAGACGAGGAAGGAGATAGTTCCAACATGCTCATCTTCGCTGGGGCAGGTGTTCTACTCCTAGTGCTCGTGGTCATAGTGACTATGGTCATGAAAGGACGTGGCAGAGACGACGATGGCTCAGACAGCGTCGAGCAGTTCGGCGGTGTAGAGCAGATGGACCCGGTTGAGGCATACGTCCAACAGATGGTCGCTTCTGGGTACGATGAGCAGACTGCTAGAACCTATGCCGAACAGTACTACGCATCATACTATGAACAGCAACGAAAGGGCGGCGGCTGACCCGAATTTAGCCTAGACGCAACTTGAAGTGCTTGCATATGGAGCGGTAGCCATGGACATATCCGGGCACAGCACCGTCGCCGACCTTTCTCTTTCATCCTCCGGCGAGAAGAAGGTTGCATGGGCCCGTAGCAGGATGCCCGCCCTAGCCGCTCTTCGCAAGGCCGCTGAGCGCGACCTGCCCCTAGAGGGTCACAGAGTGGCAGGCTGCCTACATGTCACCAAGGAGACAGCAGTCCTGATTGAGACGATTTCGGCTGCGGGTGCTGAGATCAGCTGGTCCGGCTGCAATCCCCTTTCGACTCAGGATGACGTTGCAGCGTGGCTAGCTAGCGAGGGCTACGGAGTACACGCTTGGTACGACCAGTCAACAGAGGACTTCTACAAGTGCATAGACAGAACTCTCGATTTCAAGCCGACTCTGACACTCGATGACGGGGCCGACCTAATCTATCGCGTACACAGTTCCTTCCCCGAGCTCGCAGATGGGATCATTGGAGGTACCGAGGAGACGACTACCGGAGTGCACCGATTGAGAGCGATGGCGGATGCGGGAGAACTGATGTATCCAGTAATAGCTGTCAACGACGCTGAAACAAAGTGGGATTTTGACAATGTCCACGGCACTGGCCAGTCCACCATTGACGGAATCATCAGGGCAACTAGCGTGCTTCTGGCCGGCAAGGATTTCGTAATCGCAGGGTACGGTCATTGCGGCCGAGGCCTAGCTGCGAGAGCCCGTGGCATGGGAGCTAACGTAATCGTAACTGAGATTGATCCTATTGCTGCATTGAGAGCCGTGATGGATGGTTTCAGGGTGATGCGAATGGACGATGCTGCGGAACTGGGGGATATCTTCTGTACTGCAACCGGGATGAAAGATGTAATCGTGAGCAGGCACTTCGATTCGATGAAAGACGGAGCCATAGTTTGCAACACAGGACACTATGACTGCGAGATCAGTATCTCTGACTTGGAGGGCGCATCGATTAGGTCTAATCAAATCAGAGAGAACAACGAGGCCTTTGAGATGAAAGACGGCCGTACTATCCACTTGCTGGCTAGAGGGAGACTAGTCAATCTAGCAGCGGCAGAAGGCCATCCCAGCGAGGTAATGGACATGTCCTTCGCCAACCAGTTCCTAGCTCTTTGCAGACTCGCTGCCGAGGGAGATGATTACGAGAACACAGTCTACGACATCAGCCCTGAGCAGGATGCTGAACTGGCGACACTCAAACTACAGACAGCGGGTGTCGCTATCGACGAGCTCACGCCCGAGCAATTGGCGTACCTAAATGACTTCAGTGCCGGAACCTAGTCCTCGATGGGCTCAAGCTCCGAATCACTCCACCATTCTTCAGTCTCCGAATCCCCTGATTCCTTGGGTTCACTTACTGAGATTGTGAAATCTGGGAGTTCAGGCTTCCACCTCATTGGCATCTTGTCTCCGGATTCAACTATCAATTCCAATCGCTCGCCCAATGCAGGCATACGATTTGAAATCATGGCATTGTACAACTTGCTGTACCTGATTTCCTCAGGAATGCAGACGCCGCCCGCAGTAGTCTCGTAATCAATCGCTCTGTCGAGATCCAAGGCGTGCCTGTTCAACTTGTGTAGAAGACCCGACAACATTCTCGTGAGTATCATGAAACTCGCTAGGATTAACAAGAACACGAGAATGAAGCCCCATGTCGTTCCTCCTATCAGAGTCATCATTGCGGTTCCGATAATGAAGACTATTGGAGCAATGAATGTGATTAGGAAGAAAGTAGGAGAAATCGGCTTACGTTTCTTCATGTTCCCGATTATCTTCCAGCGCGGATGCTTGGGATTCTGAGGCCTAAATATCTCATCCTCTTCCATCTTCGCAGCCCTAGAGACCATCCTGTTTGCCGCTTGCATCTGGTCCAATTGCTTGCCTGTAGCAATTTCCATATCCTCGCTGTAGAGCTGCTCGAGCAAAACAGCGCACTCGTCATACAGCCCCATCCTGACGAGGATGGCAATCTGCTCGATCAGGGGGGCGACCTCGTGCGGTGCGAATTCACGCCTCTTCTGCCACCAAGCCAGGCCCTGCTCCAACATTCCCAGATGATCGACTAGAAGGACACCGCCGAGTTTCCACGGATCGAACGGCTCGGGATCCAGTTCGACGACCTTGCGCAGTGCGGCCATTGACTTGGCTGCCTGAGATAGCTCAGGCATCTCCTGCCTGCCTCTACTGTCGGGCGGCAGAGACCAACGGGCAACTCCCATCCAACCGTCTACGTGAGTGGGGTCGATTTCTACGACCCTTGTCGCAGTATCTAGAGCTCCGGCCCTATCTCCACTCTCCTCTGCCTCCAAAGCGTCGAGCCAGACCATCTCGGCAGTATCGGCCACATCCGATGCTAAGGCTACAGATGCATCAATGCTCGGGTTGGTCAGCGACCCTTACCCCGACCCCTTCCTCGCTTGCGTGGCTTCCAACCATCTCTTGGATTGGGTCTGCGCTGCCTGCCCTTAGTTTTCCTAGATCCCTTTCCTTCTATTGGCTTCCTAGTGTCGCAGCGATTGCATATTTCTCTCTTGGCGAAATTATGATTCTTGCATTTTGGGCAGTTCCAGTCACCAGGCTTCATATTGGGGTTTTCGAAACCTTTTGACTTAGCGGATTTATGTCCACGTGTATCTCCTCTTCCACCTCCACCTCTGGGTTTCGGCTGCTCACAATTTGTACGATTGCAGACTTTCTTGTTCGCAAAATTGTGATTATTGCACTTAGGACAGATCCAATCACCAGATTTCACCGTAGAACTTCTGGAATTCTGCGACCTATCCTTCCCTCCTCTATATTCCCCCATTCGTCTTGGTTTTCTACTATCTCGCCTGTGCCGGGGTACAATCTCTACAGGCGAGCCGATGGCCTTCGAGCCATCTATCCCGTCTGCAAGGGGATAGAGGTGAACCAGCGGCTCATCTGCGGGGCCGAGCACAGTCTCCACCTTGCCGAGGGTCTTTCCTCCCGCAATACACAGTCTTGCTCCAAGCCTAGGCGGCTTCCCCTCAAACGAGATTAGCAGACCACCCTCATGGGACTCTCTCGAGACCCTGCCTTCGAAACTCACGCCTCAGTCCCGCCGCACTCCATACATGAGGGCTACTACCACGGCAACTAGGACCAGTGGCAGACCAGCGGCAGGAAGCAGACCGCCGTCCTCCTCTTCGCTGGGAGGTGGCTGGACCTGTTCGACCTCAAACAGGTGAGAGTTGTTCACAATCTCCAAGACTTGCGAGCACTTGCCCGAGGAGTCGCATCCCTCGACCACAACTTCATGTTCGCCCTCGCTCCACAGTCGGAAGTCGATAGAAGGCGTAGCCCAAGTGTTGCCAGAAGAACCGACCGACCCGGTGTTTGAACCATCGATAGACATGCCGAACGTAACTTCTTCACCGTCCGGATCGCTGTACTGTCCCTGCATATACCATTCAGGTCCATCCCATTCAGAACTCGTTATCGTCAACAGAGGTGGAGAACTCTCCTTGACCAAATCGATGTCATAGATGTGCTCCATAGAGTATACATTCGAACTCGATGCAATCCTGACCCACACATCGACCTCACCGGGAACCACGTTTGTAGCCGGTAACTGCACAAGTGCTTCATCGGTGAAGGTGACACTCACCGAGGGGGATATCTGACCATCCTGGATCAGAGCTAATTCGAGTTGTAACTCAGGCCATTCGGATGTCGGAGTGATGGATATCGGATGTGGGTCGGACAGAGTCATCTCAGATGTGCTGATTGAGAATGGCACACCCAGATTCCAAGTTCTATGGCCAGAACTCTGTCCTGCAGAATCAATTGCTTCGCAGGAGACTTCGCCAGAACCCCCTCTCGGAATCTCAGCCCACCACGAACGGTCAGCACCCTCGCTCAGTTGCAGCGAGGGGGCTCCGGTGCATCGGACATCCAATTGAGTCACGCTACCCTCGTCTGAGAACCACGAGGACACATCATCCCAGTCTGCCCATACATGCTGACCCCCGCTTGGGGATGGGAACCATGCACCGTCGACCGGAGCACTAACGGTCCATTCTGGAGGTTCATCTACCGGAATCGGAGCTGTGGTAAAATCCGCGAATAAATCCTCTCCTAATGGCCAATCTTCGAGTTCAGTATCTGGCAGAATCGTGAATCGCTGACTACCATCAGATTGCTCCTCGAGAGTGTAGGTTGAGGAACCGTCTCCCAGACAGGTTCCACGGATAGGAGCAGGAATCACAGATTCCTCCTCGAAACTGACATCTCTGCCTTCACACTCCTCCCACATATCAAGCCGCAAATCTTGAGTGACTGGGAAGTTGAACTCCAGACTCGCTCTGGTCATATTCGAAGCATTTAGGACTAGCGTGAACTGATTTCCATCAGCCACGCCTGGAATGTTCATTGTGGCATTCAACCAGAGTTGGATGCGGCATTCATCGACTCCGTCAGAGGAAGGAATGTCGGTATCACAGTCTCGATTCTCGTCGGGAGTGACTGGGATTTCCTCGCAGTCATTACCGAACGCGGATGTACAGTCCCTAATCTCAGAGTGTCTAGGTGGTACGATGTTGAATTCCTGAATCTCGACTCCGTCCTCTTCCCAACTGGTGTTCTTCCAACTGACTCCTTCGCCACCTCTGTGATAGTCACCATCCCTAATTCCTATCCGAGTCAGAGTGTGTTCAATGCACTCGCTGGCCAGCGCCCTGAAGATTTCTCGCTCATCGGTGGACAACCAACCATCACCCCCGTCATTTGGATCAATCTCGGCCATGAAATCGTCCATGGTCGTCCTAATTTCATCGGCCAAGGATGCGTTAATCCAAGCAACAGCTCGCACATTGGCAGACTGCCAATTCGGACTGATATCGAAAACGAACTCCGCCTTGGTGTACTCGAACATATCTTCGAAGGTGATTGAGCCGCATTGGTCCTCCAGCGAACCGCCACCCCCAAACTGTTCCATTCGCAGTGCATTGTCCTCGAGATTCACCACACTTTGAGTATCGCTAGGGGAAAAGATGCTCAACGACAGCAGTAAGACAAGAGAGAGGCTAACGGCGGTCTGGACCCTCGTCATGAAATCTCTAGCGCAAGCCAGCATGATGATTCTATCGCCGTCGTGAATCAGAGTTTAGGGTGTCCTAAACTTGATAAGTAGATTGCATTTCCGATTTTTAGGGTGACCTAAATTGATTGGAAATAAGACAAACACTAGCTTGCTAATTGGAATACTACTTTGCTCAACTATTGCAGGTTGTATTGGAACGGAAGACGAAGAAACTGAACCTTTAGGGGAATTAGTTGTTGCATTCGAAAATACTTATGGATTACCATCATTAATAACTCATACAATGAATGTTTTTGGAGAAAGACAAAATCCTGAAAAATATATTCCTATGGTAATAAAAAAAGTAAGAGACAGCGAAAAAGTTACTGTTCATGCTAACTCAGAAAAGACAGTCGCAGGATCAAGACATTATATACATGCTGAAGATGTTGCAGATGCTTTAATGTTCTTATTTAATTATAATATTGAAAGTTTAAAGCAAGACTCAACGGGAGCTAAATGTCAAAAATTCAATATCGTAGGAAAAGACGAAATTGATAATCTTCAACTTGCTCAATTCATTGCCCAAACACAAAAGAAGGAATTAATCACCCAACCCATTTACATTTTGGGAGTGTTCGCGAGGTTGGAGAGCTGGCTTTTAAGCTTGAGTCAGTTGACGGAGCTACCGGGCGTAGTGTGACGGTCCTTGACAATGTTCGTTTATCAAATGGCGAACTTCTTACGTATGATACATTTCTGGAGTTGAATGGAAGTATCAAAGTACATATGGATGATATGTACTTTAAAAATATGGTGCTGGCATTCGGGAATGTAGGAGCGAATGAAGATTACTTTTTTGATGGAGTTGCCATGTGCACCGGTCACTGAGAGTGATTTGCAAATCAGCACAAATTGATTCAGGAATTTGACGTAAATCCTGACACCAGGAAACAGATTATCCTTTTAGCGTAAATGCCTTTGGTTGCTCATCAAATAGCAACTTCACTTTTGACCATGTCTCTTTAAATAGCAATGATTGCCTGTATGCTTACAGATCATCCTTTGATTTCCAGTGACTAACAGTGAAATATACATTTTTCTGTTCATGGTCTTGATGTAATGACAGGTAAGTACACCCCTCAAATGCCCTGATTTTTTCGTTTATCATTTTAAAAATGGACAAGAATTCATCCACATTTTCATTTCTGAAGGACATTCTGACAATTCTAATGATCATACATCAAAATTGATGGTGATGGGTGCATCGAGGTGAACACCTAATAACTCAGAAGCATTTCCTTTATTGATGCCTATTTGGATATAGTTCTGAGAATTGAAAATGACATAGCATTCCCCGGATTCGACTTCATGATAGCTGGAATGAATTTTCCCTGATCTTTCTCTGCCGAAATTCACCTGGAAATTAGCATTGCCATTCAGCTTTACGATCGTGTCGAACTCACTTTTAACAATATTAGTGATCAGATTTCCATAATGGTCTACCCGGATCACATTTCCTGCAATTTCTCTTTTTGTCACCTTGAGTTGTCGGGAGAATAATCGCAAGAGCTCCCCGGCAGGTTTTCCCATCTCATGGATGTCCTTCCCACTGGCCAGGTTTGCTACTGTGGGAGCTAAAACATCCTTATATTCATTGGAAGCCCAGCCTGGTCCTCGCACATGTTCATTTTCATAACCAGCAAATGCTTTAGCAGCTTCCAACCTTTGATCAGGGTCAAAAAGCCTTTTCTGATAAGCCGCCAGTAAATTTTGCTTTTCTAAATTCCAGTTTTGACTGGTTTTCTCAATATATGAAACATAT
>CAXEUQ010000029.1:0-8468 GCA_963999425.1 uncultured Candidatus Poseidoniales archaeon
CCGTTGTCGTCGGTCCCATTGGAAGCAATACCGTATCCCTTGTTGAAGACCAGCGAGCCGTTGTACATCACAGCGACCTGAGCTCCCGGAATCTGCCAATCTGACAATAGGTCTGAGATGTCTGAGTCTAAGTCCGAGAAGGGGTCGTTCTCAACGTGTCCGGGCTCATCTGCATAGGAAGGAATGACTGCTGTGGAAAGTACCATGATGGCCGAGAGTAAGATTGCGCGTAGACACTTTGTCATGCTATCACCCGTTGTGGATTATCTCCGAGCCGACCCAATCGATATCTAGCGGAATCAGACGGTGCGGCTCACCCAGTGAAGCTAGTTTCTCACGCAGTCCCGAATCGCCGTGAACTAGGAAGAATCCTCCTCCACCAGCGCCCAGAAGTTTGGCTCCGCTGGCTCCCATCGCCATTATCTTCCCATGCAAGGCATCCAACTCATCCCCGGATACGCTTGCAGAGATTCCCCTCTTGGAATCCCATGCCTCTCCGATCAATGAACCCAAACCAGAGATATCGCCACTGGCTACTAGGTCGTGAGCCTGGTCTGCATGTTCTCGGATCGCTCGCAGGCGAGACATCTTGTCAGACTCGTCTTCGGGAGCCTCGCTGAGGACTTCCGAAGCGCTTCGAGACATCCCTGTGAATACTAGTGTGAATTCCTCTGAAAATCGCCCTATGACCTCATCGGTAGCATCAATTCTGTTCACTGAGACACCTCCGGCGCCGAATCGAATCGAGTTGATTCCGCCATATGCGGCAGCATACTGATCCTGTCTGCCAATAGGCTGGCCCAGAATGTCAATCTCAATCTCGCAGGCCTCGTTTGCAAGTTGCTCGGCCGAGGCCTCGTGACCCGCATACGCGTGCAAAGCATTCAGCAGACCCACTGTGACCGCGGATGAAGAGCCCAGACCGGTTCCTCTAGAGGGTATGTCAGCGATGGTTGTAATCTCGACGCCCGAAGTTACTCCGGTCATCCTCATCGCCTCTCTTGCGAGCTCGTGCTCAAGGTCCTCGAAGTCGTCTACCAACTCCATCTTGGAGTAGGACAGTCTGACCCTGTCATCGAAGCGACGGTTGACCGTGACGTGGATGTGCCTGTCTAGAGTGAGAGAGACTACTCGGCCACCCTCAGGCTCGGACATCGAGAACGAATCGATGTCGGTTCCCCCACCGCAGAAAGAGACGCGGACCGGGGTCCGGCTGATTATCATCAGTCGCGCGGGATAATTACCCCACATCAAGCCGACGGTGCCCTGTCAGGGGGTCCTGAGGGCCACAGTAAGACACATAACCGGCACGCTCCCGGCTTCGCTGAGGAGAAGCGATGGGCGACCTCATCACGATGGATGATCTGAGCAACAAGGAGATTGAGAATCTCCTAGACAACGCCGAGCGTCTCCTTCCCGTCGCCAAGGGCGATGTTCACCTCCCTCTGCTCGAGGGCAAGGTGCTCGCGAACATGTTCTTCGAGAATTCGACACGGACGCGGATGTCCTTCGAGTCGGCAATGAAGAGGCTCGGTGGCTCGGTGCTCAACTTCAGCACGACTGGCTCATCTGTTGCCAAGGGCGAGACTTTGTACGACACCATGCAGATGATTGACGGATACGCCGATGTGGCAGTAATCAGGCATCCCAGACAAGGCGCAGCGCAGTACAGCGCTGATGCGATAGAAGTCCCAGTGCTGAACGCAGGAGATGGAGCGGGCAACCATCCGACCCAGACCCTGCTTGACTTGTTCACGATCAGAGAGGCCCATGGCACGCTCAAGGGCCTGAACGTGGTCCTAGTGGGAGATCTGCGCTACGGCAGGACCGTGCACAGCCTATCTCACGCCCTAGTCCGCTTCGGGGCTACTCTGACTCTGGTATCTCCCGAATCTCTGAGGATGCCAGCTGAGATTGTATCGGACTTGAAGGAGCACGGGGCCGAGGTGACTGAGAGCTCTGACTTCTCTGCTACCATCGCTGAGGCGGATGTCATCTACATGACTCGAATCCAGAAGGAGAGGTTCCCAGACGAGGATGAGTACGCGAAGGTTGCTGGAATCTACATGCTGAGTGCGGGAGATCTCGGCGGGGCCAAGAAGGAGATGATCATCATGCACCCTCTGCCGAGAGTGGAGGAAATCCACCCAAGTGTCGACTCGACTCGGCACGCGAGATACTTCCAGCAAGCGTTCAACGGAGTCGTGGCTAGGATGGCTCTGCTGTGCGACTGCCTAGGAGTCAAGATACCCAAGAAGGTGAAGTAATGAGCGAGATGAGGCGTGTCACAGCGATTTGCAACGGAACTGTGGTCGACCACATTCCCTCAGGAAGAGCGATTCAGGTGCTGAGGATGCTCAGACTGGACATCGGGCGCTCCAACCCGATTTCGATGGTGATGAACGTGCCTAGCGCGAAACTCGGTCGCAAGGACGTGTTGAAAATTGAGGACCGGGAACTCAGCCAAGAGGAGTTGGACCGGCTCGCTCTAATCGCTCCTGCAGCGAGCGTTGCCATCATCAGGAACTACAGTGTGGCTGAGAAACTCAATGCCGAACTCGGTGACGAGTTGGTCAACATCGCCCGCTGCTCGTTCTGGAACTGTATCACGCAAAACGCCCGAGAGCCCCTACCTCAGAAACTGAGAGTAGTCAATGTCGAGCCACTGGAGATTCGCTGCTCATACTGTGGGCGCGGTCAAGACATGGACGAAATCGTCGACAACATCCTTTGAGAAGGGTATCAGCAGACCAGTCCGCTTATATTTGGCAAACGGATAACCAATTCGTGCGTCAGATTGTCTCCATTGTGTTGACAGTAATCCTGTTGTCAAGCGCAATTCCGGGATGTCTTTCGGATTCGCGAGGAGAAATCTCGCTTGTCGTAAATTATGAGCAAACAAACGGCACCGTAGTCGAGTCGTACATTGATGGTGAGCTTGTCTCTACGACGAACGTCTCGTTGGAGTTTGATTTCTCCAATACTGAGTCAGAACGGCAGTTGGTCGAATTCGGTGTCGAGTTCTCTGAGAGTAAAGAGATGGTTGCTGTGGAATCTGATTCATCCTCTACTGTCACTGTCGAGTTCGCGGAACACGGCATCTACGAGATTGTCGCCTATGCCATGGATGAGAAAAATAGACGAGAAAGTACAACTGTGACAATTCGAATCGATCTGAGCATCGAATGGTCAGAGCAATCAACTCACGAGCCGAGTGGTTTGGCGATTGATCCGATTCCAAAGCACGGCGGTCCCCATGCTGTTGCTATCTTCATCGACTCTACAGTCGAGAACCCAGAACTGATTGAGAACATCGGCGGGGGGAGAGAGGTGGAGATTACCTGGCGACTGTACGATCAAGCAGGAGAAGCTTGTCTGGTACGAAATGAGGTTGTCGAAGAGGGTGGTGAGGTCAATTGGGAAGCCTTCCACTACAATACGTACGAAGTTCACGAGTTGAGAATCAGCTATGACGAGGGTCAGGATGACATCGATATCAAACAGTCTATTTCGCTCGCTTACGAGCATATTGAATCCGAGCCGAATCCCTGATTCAAAGGGTACCCTCTGATTCAGATTTCTTGGCCGGTGGCAGCCATTAGCAGCCCTAGGAATGGTGGACTTGGCCGGTTTGGCCGCGACTTGAACTCGGGATGGTATTGTGTCCCCACGAAGTAGGCGTGGTCGTCGAGTTCCATAATCTCACAGCGCTGCCCGGTCTCATCCTTACCCACGTACTTCAGCCCCGCTCCCTCAATCTGCTCGATGAGTTCCGGGTTGACCTCGTAGCGGTGGCGGTGACGCTCGTCGACGTGGTTGGCCCCGCCGTACAGTCGCCTCATCTTACAGTCATCTACCAAGAACGGCGTCGGCTTGGTACCCAGTCGCATGGTACCTCCCATGTGAGTCTTGGAGATCTCAGGCATGAACACGACCGCGGGATGAGGAGTATCCTCGTCGAACTCCGTGGAGTTCGCCCCTTCCATGCCTAGCACATTCCTGCAGAACTCGATAGTCGCGACCTGCAACCCCAGACAGACTCCCAGATACGGGATATTGTTCGTCCTAGCGTATTCTGCCGCCTTGATCTTACCCTCGATTCCTCTCCTTCCGAATCCTCCAGGAACGAGGATGCCATCGACCCCCTTCAGCAATTCCCAGGCTTCTGCATGTGCTTGCGGGTCCGATTCAGCAGTATCGTCATCGAGGCTTGCTGACTCAATCCAGTCGATTACCAGTTTGTGGTTGACTGCGTATGAGGAGTGCTGCAACGCCTTGATGACGCTGAGGTAGGAATCCGAGAGCCCGGTGTACTTACCCACCATCGCGATTCTGACTTCCTTCTCGACGCCATCAACGCGGTCGGCCATCGCTTTCCACTCTTCAAGCAGTGGCCTCTTTCCTGACAGTTTGAAACCCAGACCTTCGGACAGGACCTCAGTCACTCCTTGCTCCTCAAGCATCATTGGAACTCGGTAGATGTTAGAGACATCATGCGCAGATACAACCGCGTTCTGTGACACGTGACAGAAGGCTGCCAACTTGGATCTGGTTTCGTCTTCAAGCGGACTAGCCGAACGGCATACTAGGATGTCGGGGATGATACCCAGCCCTCTCAACTCCTTGACCGTGTGTTGGGTCGGCTTGGTCTTCTGCTCACCGACCGGACCCATTACTGGAACTAGACTGACATGGACGAAGCAGATGTTCTCACTGCCGACACGGAACTGGAATTGCCTTAGTGCCTCGATGAAAGGAGCGCTCTCGATGTCACCTACAGTTCCGCCCAACTCGATAACGCAGGCATCCGGCTCCTTGCCGTTACCATCACTGGGTGTGAGTGCAACACGCTCTATCCAATCTTGAATCTCGTCGGTAATGTGGGGAATGACCTGTACGGTCTTACCGAGGTAGTCGCCCCTCCTCTCCTTCTGGATTACATTGTCGTAGACCTTCCCGGTGGTGATGTTGTTGTCCCTTGACAGAGCTATGTCGAGAAACCTCTCGTAATTGCCCAAGTCCAAATCGACTTCTCCGCCGTCATCTAACACGAACACCTCTCCATGCTCGAACGGACTCATGGTCCCAGCGTCGACGTTCAGGTAGGGATCGATTTTGACTGAAGTGACTCGCAGTCCAGCGGATTTGAGCAAAACTCCGATGCTGCTAGCAGTAACTCCCTTGCCCAGTCCAGACAGGACGCCACCCGTGACTACGACATACTTCATGCAATCAACGGGGTCTGAAGCCGTTGAGCCTCGCATATCAAGGTTGGCCAAGCAATCCCTGTAGTGCCCAACTCCATGTTCAAGTATCGTCTGCTGAACGAGGGCGCATGTCCGGGACTACCGGCGAATCAATTCTGGTTACCGGGGCTCTCGGTCAGATTGGCAGGGACCTAGTTGATGCTCTCAGGGACAAGCACGGAGAGGATGCTGTGATTGCTTCAGATGTCCGTGAGGTCGCCGGGCATCCGTTTGTCGAAGAGGGTCGTTTTGTTCGTCTGAGTGTGCTCGACGGGGATGCGATGGATGCAGTCGTCGAAGACGAAGGAGTGGGATGCGTGTATCACCTCGCTGCCATACTCTCTGCTACAGGCGAGAAGAAACCCGAGTTGTGCGAGCGGGTGAATGTAGGCGGTACCGTAACCGTCCTCGAGACAGCCCGCAGGCACGGCCTCAGGGTCTACGCTCCCTCTTCGATTGCGGTGTTCGGACCGGATGCCCCTGACACAGCACCCCAAGTCACACCTCTCAATCCGACCACCACATATGGCAAGACGAAGGTCACAGGCGAGGTGATGGCGATGAACTACTGGAAGCAGTACGGGGTAGATACCAGAGGGATTCGATATCCCGGACTTATCTCTTGGAAGTCACTACCTGGTGGCGGCACAACGGATTACGCCGTGGAGATCTTCCACGCTGCGCTCAACGAAGGCCACTACGACTGCTTTGTCGGTCCAGAGACCAGACTGCCGATGATGTACATCGATGACGCAATCAGAGCGACCTTGGAGTTGATGGATGCACCCGCCGCTTCAATCGGAGATGCTAGAGGCGGATACAACGTTTCAGGGATGTCGTTCACGGCCGGTGAGTTGGCTGAGGCCATCTCTGAGAGGGTGGATGGCTTCACTTGCGAGTTCAAGCCAGATCACAGACAGGCATATGCCGACTCTTGGCCTGATGCTGTTGACGACTCGCTCGCCAGACAGGAATGGGGCTGGCGAGCTGAGTACGATTTGACAAGAATGGTCGATGAGATGCTAGACAGACTCTCAAATCAGTCCTGATCTTCCATCTCACTCTGCCAGTCGGGTGTCTGCGCATCCTGCTTGGCCCACAGTACATCGTCAATCCTCAGGACGCTGCAGGCGGCCTCAGTCGAACAGTCGAGGGCGTGTCTTGCTACGAACAGAGGGTCATACACACCCACCTCGTCCATCTTGGCATTCTGGCCCGAGTCGATGTCCATTCCCACCCATGGTCCTCCGTCCTTGGCGGCCTGAGCTGCTGACAGTTCGAGTACCGCATCGATGGGGTCGAGCCCGGAATTCTCTGCCAGAGTCCTCGGCACAATCTCAAGCGCTGCAGCATAGGCTTCGATAGCCATCTGTTCGCGCCCGGACTGACTTGATGCAAAGCCGCGCAGGTGCCTAGCGAGATGAGTCTGAGTGGCACCACCGCCCGGCAATAGTTTAGGCTCATTGCTGAGTCTCAGTGCAACTCCCATTGCATCGTCGAAAGCGCGTTCGACTTCTTCTCTGACCGAAGGTGACGAACCTCTGATGACCACGGTCACGGCACCTCCTTGCGACCCATCTATGCGTGTGTGCTTGATTCCAGAATACGTCTGTTCACTGCGCGAGGAATAGGTCCCGACGTCCGCACCTCGCAACCTCGAGGAGTCGCGAGCCATACTTGCTCCTGTCATCCTCGAGAGAATCTCAAGATCCTCGCGCTCGAAGCGGCGGTAGGCTGTGATTCCTGCATCGGTGAGCATGGTGGACGCCGCTTCGTCAATTCCGTCTCTGACTACGAGCAAATCGACATCCATCGAAACCAATTGCTCAACCTGCTCTCTCATCCGGCTCTGAGCCCTATCGTGGAACTGCTGCAGCGCCCCGACATCGGTGACTTCGATTGAAGCATCGAGATCCAGACTGGGCGACTCCATGCCGCCGTCGATAATCACTATCCTGCCTCCATCCGAGGTTGCTGACGATGCCATATCCATTCTCGATTTGGGCAGAACCAAGCCGTTCACTACCTCAGAATCCAGAACGCCCCCATCCTTGACCCTCAGGCGCTTGACCCGCAGCCTCTCGATATCGTCCCCACCTTCCTCAGCTGAAATAGAATCCAAGGCTTCCAGGGCCAGTCCTGTGAGATGCTCTCCTACAGACGAGTCGACCTTGCCTGACAGCGAGGTCGCCACAGCCGAACGAATCTGGTTGCCATCGATGTCGCCCTTTGAGATTCTGATGAGCTCATCTTGGGCCTCGGACAGAGCGATTTGGTAGCCGTTGAGAATTACCGAGGGGTGGACACCTGTCCGAACCAGTTCCAGTGAATTCTGTAGCAACTCCGAGGTCAGGATAACAGCAGTGGTCGTACCGTCTCTGGCAGCTCGGTCTTGGGCCGAGGAGGTCGAGACTAGTAAGCGGGCTGTGGGATGCTCCACTTTGGCGGTCTCAAGAACAGTGACTCCGTCATTGGTCACGGTGGCATCCCCCTCCTCATCGACAAGCATCTTGTCCAGCCCCTTCGGACCGAGTGTGGAGCGGACGGCACCGGATAGTGCAACCGCGGCTTTGACGTTGTTGACAAAGGCAGAGCGGCCGTGTATCCGATCGGTGTCCTCGAGGGCCACTTCGTGATCGGACTCGACCATGTTGAGCACCGACATGCGCCTTTGCTTTGAACCCGACCGTTAGGCTCGCCATGGCACTGTTACCAGTGCTTTGGACCGTGCTATTCATATACGGGCGTTCTATCCCACTATACAACCTCAGGTTGAGTAGTGGTGAGAGATGACCGATAGAGACTCTGATGATTGGCCCGAAGATATGTTTGAAGAGATGGCAAAGATGCTTGAGCAGATGGGCATGCCTATCGACATCAAGGCCCTTGAGCAGATGATGAAGAGAGTCATGGAACAGTTCGAGGAGATGGGCATCGACCCGACAAAAATATCTCACTCCGAGTTCAAGTTTGAATCCAGCGGTGACCCCGATGAATTCCGCCGAGCCATGGAGTCGATGTTTGACAGTCAAGGTGGATTCCAGGACTTCTTCAAGCGCATGGGAGTCAATGTCGAAGTCAAGAGCAACGACCAGCCACAAGAGGAGGTTACTGCGGAAGTCGAGAAGTCAGAGGATTCTGAAATTTCGGATTTGCCCGAGGAGGATGCATACGTTTCAGACGGACAAATGTCGGTCACAATCGATATCTCGAGGTTCCTAG
>CAXEUQ010000030.1:0-8383 GCA_963999425.1 uncultured Candidatus Poseidoniales archaeon
TAGTGGTTATGACAGCAGGTTCCCAACCTGCTAACCCGGGTTCAACTCCCGGTGTCCGCACCACGAGTTGAAATGCTAATTTGGATTTCACCGCTCTACCTTCTCACCACTGGTCCAGTCGTAGATTCCTTTACCGGTCTTCTTGCCCAAATCTCCGGCCTCTACCAAGCGGTCCAACATTGGATGAGGCAGGTAACGCTCGTCGTCGAAGGCCTCGGCTAGACTATTCAGGATGTCACGACGCACATCGAGGCCTACGAGATCGCTGAGCTCGAGAGGACCCATCGGATGCTTGTAGCCAAGGCGCATCGCCGTGTCGATGTCGCTGGCAGAGGCGACTCCGTCAGCGAGCATCCGAATCGCCTCGTTGCCAAGTACCACCCCCAGCCTGCTGGTGGCGAAGCCAGGTACATCACCGACCAGAATGGTCTCTTTACCCATCGCAGAACCGATCGATTGTGCGGCTGAGATGGTTGCATCCGAGCATGAGTCATGACGGACCAACTCAAGCAGACTCATGAGCGGAACTGGGTTGAAGAAATGCATTCCGATGACTCTCTCCGGGCATCCGGTAGCTCTGGCAATCTCGCCAATCGGAAGGCCCGAGGTATTGGTCGCAAGCACCGCGTGTGAAGGTGCCATCTCCTCGAGTTGTCGGAAGATGCCCTGCTTGAGATCCATAACCTCGGGTACCGCCTCAATGACGAGATCAGCACCTGATACTGCCTCGGTCATGTCCTTGTGCGAACTCAGATTGGCCGACCACTCAGCCTTCTGCTTCTCTGAGGTCTTGCCCCGAGAAATCCCCTTGTCCCAGAAGGCATGAATCGAATCCATCCCCTTCTCTAGGCCTTCCGGGAAGGCATCGTAAAGTCGGGTTTGCCAACCGGTCTGGGCGCAGACCTGAGCGATTCCAGCACCCATTGTCCCGGCGCCGATGACGGCGACGGTATGGACATCCATCGAATCACTCCCGACCGTAGGCTGCGAGTGCTGCTTGGAACAGTCGTTGTCGAGGTACATCATGCTCAAGGAAGCAGGTGAACGGAGCGACGTCCTTTAGCAACTCGATTGCGGTGACGTAGGCTCCGTACACGAACGGGTCAGCAGATTCTGTGCTTGGAATCTCTATTCCCAACTTGCTCAATCCTCTGCGGGTATCCTCGTCCCAGATGGCATAGGTGTGGCTGGTGAAGTGGAGGTAGGCGGAAAGCCGGCGCATGTCCGACCTAGCATTCTCGGTGAAACTCTCGATAAGGAGAGTATCTGGATATCTGATTGCATACAGAGCCAACATGACCTCTCTCTGTGTCTCCTCGCGCCAGTCGCGCTCGGGCAGACCCATCCACGAATCAATCATATCGAGCATCTTGGGGGTGTATGGTCTGCGGACCCGATAGAGCAACTCCTCGTAACTCTCTGCATCCTGTTCGGCCGAGTGGTGATGCTCGTGGAAGTACTCGGTCAACTTGTCGAAGAAAGGCGCGCAACGCTCCTTGTCGAACATGGTGAGAGCGATATGTTGCATGTAGTAGCCCCCCGGCTCAGTCGCCCTTCCACTCGCGGTACTGAATCCACTCTTCTTTCATGTACTTGTTAAGCAACTTCTCTTCATCCTCTTGCGTAGGCAGGACTGTGGAGAGGTACTCTTCCCAAGCTGCATCATCGCCCTCAAACACGTCTCCGTGGACGGTGTAGCGCTTGCCAGCGTATTTGCCAATTCCGCGCTTGAACTTGTCAGATGGTATGTAGAGTTCAGGCTCACCTTCCTTTCGAGCCTTGCTAATTCTGCGCATCTCATCTCGCAATTCTTGGAAGTACAATTCTCTGCTGGCCTCGTTAAGGTGCTCCCTGTCTGCCGCTTCAGCGGCCTCTCTCTCATCATATCGGCCCTTGACGCCATATACGTATGCCCACTGAGCACTAGACGAGTCATCGGTGCCGAACAGGTCGAGTCCTGTACTTACCCACTTGTTGACATACTTCTGAATCAGAGCGCATGGAATGACTCCCTGCTTTACGACTCTTCGAAGTCCATTGGCACCCGTTCCAAGGTGGAAGGATTCCTCCTTGAGCATAGGCCCCATCGAAGCTGCGAGCGGCTTGAATGAGGAGGTGCTGAGCATCTTCAGTTGGTACTTGCCATCACGGTCAATGAAGTGAGTGAACATGAAGAAGTCGAGCCAGTGATCGATTGGCTCGTTGAATGAACCAAGGATTCGAGTTCCGTCCTGAGCATTCCTCTCGAGTAACTTGGCGGCCTCGCGGACTCCCTGCTCACCGAAGAAGGTGCACAGGAGGTAAGCCATCTGCCAGCCATGGCGCTGCTCTTCACACATAATCCGCAGAGCCGACTTACGGTCATACTCAGTAGGTGCGGATTCCAGCAGGTGATTCTGTTGTTCGACAGATGCGAATTCGGTATCTCCCTGAACGCTGACCATGTTCACGATGGCATCCCTGATGGTCTGCTGGGGAATCTGCATCCTCCTCTCCCACTTCGGTCTGCCTTCGAAATCTCCGAACTCAATCTCGTCTCCTGCGGTATCCCAGTCGAACTTGATGTCGAACCTGTAATCGCCTAGCCAAGAGGGGTCGAACCCGATTCTCATTTGCCAGTCGTTGAACTCTTCAATCCACGCCTCAAAGTTCTGGGTGTAGTCTGCTACTATCTCTGCGTCTGCCATCGTGAATGGGCAGAGATAACAGGTATATCAAACGCTGTATGCGAAAACGCACTCTAAAGAGTGCGAATCTCAGTTACCGTCGAATTCTGGCACTTCTCTGTTCACATATGCTGCGATGCCCTTCTTGGCATCCTCGCTCTGGAACAGATCGGACTGCAACTCTCTCTCGAGAGCCAGATGGTATTCGAGTGGAATCTCCATTCCACTCTGCACACTTCGCTTGATGTTCCCAATCGCCTTACTTGCCGCATAGGGCAGAGTGAACTGACCGGCATAGTCGAGAACATCCTGACGGAACTCATCGAGGCTACCAGCCCAGACATCGTGAACCAATGCCATCTCCTTGGCCTCCTCGTACGAGAACTTGCGCCCCGTCACCATGATTTCCATAGCCTTGGCCTTGCCGACCAAGCGGGAAAGCCTAGCAGTACCACCGGTTCCTGCGAGGACCCCGAGAGAGACCTCTGGAAGGCCGACTTGGCCCGAGTCCTTGCGCCCGATTCGGATGTCGGCGGACATGGCTATTTCCAGTCCTCCGCCAACAGCGTGACCGTTCAGTGCGGCGATTACTAGCTTAGGAGTCTGCTCGAGCCTGCTGAGAGTCTCGTTGGCGTGAAGGCAGAAGAAATACTTGAATCCGGGACTGACTGAGTCTAGCATGCTGATACTCGCTCCGGCAGAGAAGAACTTCTCTCCGTAGCCAGTCAGTAGAATTACAGTGACATCATCATCGAAGCGAGCCTTGAGCACGGCTTCGTCGATGTCTCTCATCATTGCATGAGTGTAGGTGTTGACCGGAGTCTTGCCCTCAGCAAGGGGCTCGCCAGCGGAATCTGAGCACAGTTCGATTACTGCAATTCCATTCTCTGTCACTCCGTAGTTCACAAGGTTGTTCGGCATTGGCTGCATTTCCGGCCAAGATGTCATGCCCGGGCCACTCAGGGCCGCCATATCAACCAAACGGAGCCGGATGACGCCTTTCAGGCGTCGCTCTCGCCGAAGGAGACCGAGCCCCCGCCCTTGCGAATAGACTCCCACTGTGCAGCAATCTCCTCGGCTCGCTCACTCGGCTCCCAAGAGTCCCTGGACAGAGAACTCCTGAACGGCATCCTGCGAACCATCCTACCGTCCTTCAGTTGCTTGCGGCGCAGCATGCCGAATCTGACCAGCGGCCACAGCATCAGACGCAGGGGCCCGGGAGAGTACAGCCAGCGCATGAATGCGAGACCGTCACCCTTCCTGCGTTGATCTCTCATCCAGTGGTTTGCTACCAACTTGAATCCTCTGTCTCCGACCCTGTTCATCAGGAATCGATTGATGGCACTGGCCCGGACGAGTGGGACGAGGCGCTTTCGGACCTCGGTCTCGTAATCGCACTCATCGAGTACCGCCTTTGCTGCGAAGACTCCGCTAGTCACTGCGTATCTCATCCCGAAACCCCACATGAAGTCCTGCAGACCACCGGCTTCACCGACGTAGTATCGGCCTTCGTGGACATACCTTTCAGGCAGCGAGAAGTCACCTTTTCCACCGACTCTCTTGATGGGTCTACGGTTGAGGTCGTAATGCTGCTCGTACCAGGCTATTGTCTCATTGAGGTAGCGCGAGGTGCGCTTCTGCTTGCGCCATAGGCAGGTGCAAATCAGGCCAATACCGTCGATGATAATGAGGTATGAGTAGGCACCGGGAGCGAGCTTATCGTTGAGTTGGAAGGAGACGTGATTGGGGTGGTCTGTGTGAAAAATCTCGCCGAAGGCGACTGCACTGGATTCTTTGGGTCCGGCCGCGACGATGTGACAGTCCTCAGGCGCCCTTCGAGTGCCGTAGTGGATGTTGACTCCGGCTTCGGTGGCCATACGCTTGAAACCCTGATCGATGCAATGCGAATCGGTGCCGCGCTCGACCACTCTGAAGGCGACGCCGTCGGTTGCCGGGTTGGTAATCTCATCGTCGGGGTGAATCAGGTCGATGATATCGAAACCGTCTGACTTGAACTCATCAGGGTCCAATCCCCACTCCCGCATCTCATCGAAGAAGTCGGTTTCCCTGCTAGTCCAGTTCTCTATGCCTTGGAAGTCACCGTCGAAGCGGGCCCCGCTGTCACTCCTAATCTCATGGACATGGACCTCCCTGCCCGCCTTGGCCAGATAGGTCGCCGCGGCCAGTCCCGACAGCCCAGCACCTAGAATGTGGACAGGCTCCTCACTCATGCCACTGCGAGCATCATCCTTCAGAATGGCCACAACCCGTTAAACCAGCCCGACCAGTACGCGGCCAGCAGGCCAATAATCACGATTGCCTCACGAAGGCCAGGCTCCCAATCGGAATCCCCATCGGAACGGGGGGGCAGCGAGGGAGGGATGATTTCCATAGATGTGCTAGGGGTTGCCATCCTTGAACGGTTGGGTCTTGCGTGGTGTTCAAGCGCAGCACCCGCATGGGGAGTCATGCCACGCGTGCGGGTGATGGTCGAATCGGAACGACTCGACCCGGATCAACTGCGGCGCGAACTCGAACTCGAGGGCTGCGGCAGTGTTGTCAGCTTCGTTGGACTGACTCGCGGAGAGGACGACGGAGTCGCCGTAGAGAGGCTTGAGTTCGATGCCTGGGAGGAAAGACTTCCTGAGGTCTTGAAAGATTTAGCCGAGCATGCCTTGGAACAGTTCGGCATCGAATCAGCCGTACTCGCTCACCGCACCGGGTCGGTGGGCCCGGGTGAGCCGATAGTGTGCATACACGTCGCCTCGGCCCACAGGGCCGAGGGCTTCGAGGCCTGTAGTTGGCTGATTGACGAACTCAAGCGCCAAGCCCCATTGTGGAAGAAGGAAGTCAGAGCAGATGGGGAGATCTGGAAAGCCGGGCTGGGCTGATTACATTGCCCCCACACTGCTGACAGCGCCGGGCACGTTCGATGCGATTCCCTCGACCATCATCCAGCCGTGCCCCTTGATGCCGTCACCGACTAGCCTGACCCCCTCGACGCCGATGTCGGAAGGCAGTTCTGCGCCCTGCGGGGCCCTGTTGCAAGGCCAGTTCCTATGGTACGAGTGGACACAGATCTCCTCGGCGTGGTCGGACAACCAGGGAATCGCTTCGTACAAGTCCTCCCTGCCCTTGCTAATCTCCGACTTGACGGTCGGGTCGGGTACGTACTGATGGGTGATCATCAGATGCTTGCCCTCAGGAGCCAGACTCGGGTCCGAGAAGGTCGGGATAACGTATCCTCCAACCCGATTCAGTCCCGGGAGCATGGTCACACCGCTTCCTCGATGAGGAATCTCATCATCGAGGGCAAAAGCGAAGCCGATTCCACCCACAGCCTGAGTGTCGCGAACTTGCTCCCTGATTCCATCCTCTACCTCAAAGTCGTCTGAGAGGACATTCAGCAGATTGGGATGACCACCGTTGTGGATTATCGAATCAGCACCAATCCATACTCCTTCATCACGCCCACGTCGACGCACACCAATGCAGAACCTGTTACCCTTGGTCGACTCCTCGGCATCCCCAGGCAGGATTTCGGTGACTTCGTGTGAGAGCTTGACGCGGGCACCGTTCTCTCGCAGGTCTTTCCTGAGTCCGTCAATTACTCCTTTGCAACCTCCCTTGGGAACATGAGGCCTGTCACTCCAGAACGAGTTCTGCAGCATCCTCACTACAGTCGAAGCCGGCATCTGGTCGAAGCGTAGGCTGATTGCGAAGTTCGAGAAAGCGTCGAGGAAGTCGATGAACTCGTCAGAGAAGCGCCTTGACAGCCAAGTCCTACCATCCTCGGTCTCGTTGCCCCACGGGCGCTTTGCACCTTTCATCAGCAGTCCGGGTAGATTCAATGTGTCCTTGGCCGAGAACCACGGGAGAATCCCGTATACCGAACTGGCTCTGTACAATCTACCATCCCTAATCTGGCAAGCGAATTTCGTCGTCGGCAAAAACTCCACCCCGTGACGCCCCAGATCAAGCCCGCCCTTGTCGCGCTTGCCGAGAATCAGATTGGCAAATGGCCCCCTCTTCCCGTGTGGAATCATGTGCACTGCACCGGTGGGAATCTGGTAACCGTCGTGGTCGTGCTGAGTGAATCTACCTCCTGCGAAGGACATCCTTTCGTATACGGAGACATCCACCTTCCCGGACTGTGCCATAAGAGCCGCAGAGGTTAGACCACCTACTCCTGCTCCGATGACCACAGCCTTGGGTTTGTCAGCCATTGACGCACCTCAAGAGTATACCAACGCCCCCGTCGGACACCACAGCAAGCACCTCAGGCAGTCAGTGCAGTTCTCGAGAATAACCTCGCACAATCCCTCGACCACAAGAGCATCATCCTTGCATGCCATCAGGCAGTATGAGCACCCCACACACAAATCATCTATTACACCGAGTTCCATAGCGTCGGTGATTGGTCTGTCATGACTGATACCAGAGACCAAGACCGGCACCGCACCCGGCGTCGCCCTGTCCCGGAAGGCCTCGGCCATGAATCCACATTGTGGAGTACTATTTCAGATATTTTCTGCGAAATCAAATAGTCTATTGTTACTCCTCGTTGGATTATAAGTGAAGAACCCCTGCAGATAAAAGATGGACGATGAAGTCTGGACCGGGATGGTCGATATCGGCTCGAAGCCGATAGTCGCCCGCGAGGCTGTGGCAACTGGACTACTAGTCCTGTCCGAGACCGCTATCGATGTGGTTGCCAACGGACGCTCTCCTAAAGGAGATGTCAGGGAGGCATCTACCATCGCTGCTATCCAAGCCGTCAAGGAGACCCCACGAACCCTGCCTCACTGCCATCCTATTCCAATCGAGGGCTGCGATATCGACTGGAAGATCGAGGACTCCGGACTGCGATGCACAGTCTCCGTTCGAACTCACTGGACAACAGGCGTGGAGATGGAGGCCCTGTGCGGTGTCAGCGCCGGCCTGTTATGCGCATGGGACATGCTCAAACCCATTGAGAAGGATTCTGACGGTCAATATCCACTCTCCCGAATAGAGGGAATCCGCGTTCTTTCAAAGAGCAAGTCAGACCCGCATGATTGAATGCCTAGACCCACTCCGGTCTTCATGGCTACAAGGGACTTGGCTGACCACTTAGTCCAAGCCACTGAGGCCGCTGCAGTCGCAGCCTCGAAATGGAGAGGTTTGGGAGATGGAAAAGCTGCGGATGGAGCGGCCGTAGAAGCCATGCGGGCGGTGTTCGACAACGTCCCATTCGATGGCAGAGTAGCGATAGGCGAAGGCGAGAGAGATGATGCCCCTATGCTTTGGATTGGAGAGCCATTGGGCTCGATGCAGGGTCAGTTAGGAGCGCCTAGCATAGACATCGCTGTCGACCCTCTGGAGTGTACTAACCATGTTGCCTTGGACAAGCCAAATGCGATGGCGGTTCTGGCCGCTGCTCCGAGAGGAGCCCTACTCCATGCACCCGATTGCTACATGGACAAGATTGCAGGCCCCGCGGAGATGACCGGCCATATCAGCCTCGAAGCTGAAGTGGCCTACAACGTCGAGGCCGCTTGCAGTGTCCTCGACAAGCACAGCTCCTTACTCAAAGTCGTGGTGATGGACAGACCGAGACACGAGGATTTGATTCGTGATTTGAAGCAGCAAGATGTAGATATCGTGCTGATTGGAGACGGCGACATTGCCGCCGCTCTCAACGCCGCAGATTCGAACTCAGAGATTGATATGCTGAT
>CAXEUQ010000031.1:0-8366 GCA_963999425.1 uncultured Candidatus Poseidoniales archaeon
GCCGGAAAGGGACTGGAGCACATTGATGTGGAATTGCCGATGTTCCCGGCATTCAGTGATGCGATGGGAGACGCAATGGACCCGAAGGGTCTGTTGGAAGCTCCGGACATAACTGAGGATGAGGTCTTCTCAGACCCGCTATTGTCCATTCCAGCCGAGCCTGAATCATCCCCCTTGGCGGGATTCCTATCTGTCGATGAACCCCCTGAACCGATGCCTTCCATCTCCAATGATGCATTTTCTAGCCCGACTGTTCCCAACGGAGCGACTTCCCCGATGATGATGTTCGATGAGCCTTCTACAGAGGCCGAGCCTGATGCATACTCCAGAGCATGGGGCAGGGAGGAGTCTCCCTCTTGGTACGAGGAGAAGCCCTCAGGGGGATCGCGGATTGACTCGGCTCTAGGTGAGGCTGCTGTAGGAATGGATCTATTCGGAGAGGGCGGAATGTTCGATTTCGAGCCAACTTCGTCGTACTCTCCACCAACCACGGCTCCACCTCGCGAGACGATGCATCCCCCACAGGACCTACCTATCACTCAGAGTTACATCAACGCAGCAGGGACTCCCGTCACAGAAAGAGTGCCCACGAGCTCGCAGATGATTAGAAGGGCACAGGACAGATTCGGAGAGGCGGGGCCGTACATGGCTAGATCGCTCCCGGCTCCCAACGAAGTCGCTGTTCGCGAAGAGTGTAGGCCCGGTGTCGTCAAACAGGCCAGAGCAAGACAGGCGCTGTTGACTGATGGAGGCGATGCCGTGCATGCTATCGATGCCTCCACCCTTGAGGAGTTCCCCGGAGTCTCTCGAATCGTCAGTTCGATGGGGACTGGAAGAGTGAACACCGGAGGCAGGAGAAAGGCGTCGAAGAAGAGATTGGGTTGGATTGGAGCCTTACTAGGGCCCGGTCACAGGGCATCGAGGCGTCATGAGAGTTATTCTACAGAGTATGGCGATTCAGATGGGGATGTAGAGGTTCCCGGAGCAAGATTCCAGTCATCACAGTATATCCGACTGCGAAGCGATCAGGATCACCAGGCAGATGTAGTGAGCAGGGGCGCTAGGCCAAGAGTTCAGCAGCCGCGCTCTGCTCAGGAGGCCTTGGACGGGGTCGTCAAGCGAGTGTCGAGCGGTCAAGATAGGGAATCGGATGAGGCGGAATTCGGAGACGAAGAACGCGGGCTGAGATTCTCACAACTCAGGAGGACATCCTCCAAGAGTGACCCTCATCCACTTCCCGGCATCAAGCGTCTCGAATAATCACAGTCCGACCATGCGGCGATACTTGTCTACTCTGGCATGATAGCGTCCGCGATCGAGATTGGCGATGCCTGATACTCCTAGCCCCTCTACAGCGAATGATGCGGTGACGGTCGCATGCAACAGGGCATCACGCATCGTATCGGGCTGATTCAGGGCTCCTTTACGACCGGCTATGTTTGCGAGCAGCCCCCCGGCGAAACTGTCACCTGCGCCAGTAGGGTCGACGAGTTCATCGGTCGGATACGCAGGTAGGGTGATGGTGCCGCAATCTAGGTATGCGACTGAGCCGCTCCTGCCACGCTTGACGATAACTCCACTCGGCCCTGGTCCGGCTGCAGTGCCCCCATAGAGGGCCTCGCCCGAGGAAATCTTTGCAGCAGCGCTGTGAACAAGGTCATCGCCTGCAATAGCACAGACCTCCTCCTCGTTGAGAATGGCAATGTCCACCTTGCGGAGCGCCTCGGAGAGTAGTTCGAATTCTGTGTCAATCCAGAGCATGAAGGAGTCGAGGGCGGTGATTACCGCACTTGGGCACTGGTCCAGTACAGAAACCTGAGAGCGAGGGTGGGTGTTTGCACAAAGCAGGACATCGGGGTCTCTCCAGGAAGCGGGAATCTCGGGGATGTGGTCTTCAAGAACATTCACCTCAGTCGAGATGGTACTGACATCGTCCATCGAGCCTTCATATCGTCCCGACCATCTGAAGGTGCTTCCATCCTTACGCACCACTCCGGCCAGATTCAGTCCCGCGTCCTCAAGCGTTCTCTGTGCCTCAGCTGGAAAATCTGTACCTACAGCGCTTACCAAGCCGACTGAAGGTGGCTTGCGAGGTGAGGCGGGTAGATGGAATCCCGCTGACATCCCGGCGTGTGCGGCGGCCCCTCCGAGCAAGTCCGAACCACTAGAGACAGGGGTCTCTATGTCGTCGAGTCCTATACTACCAAGAATTACGATTTTCATCTTTCACACCCCATCGAGTATACCCGGGTGCTCATCTAGATACGCGATTGTGATATCTCCGTTACGGAAGTCGGACTCGGCCAAAATTGCTCTGTGGAGAGGGATTAGAGTGTCAACTCCGATGATTATAGTCTCTGCCAAAGCAGCATCCATCTTGGCTATCGCTTCCTCTCGATCAGGTGCCCAGACTATCACTTTGGCCAGTAGAGAATCGAATGAGGGTGGCATGTCATAACCGGTGTGAGAATGAGTATCGACTCGGACACCCGGGCCACCTGGCCAATGACACTCCCAGATTCTACCTGGAGATGGTTTGAGTGTGAAAGGGTCCTCGGCGTTTATCCTCGTCTGAATAGCGTGACCAGAGATTTGGACCTCCGACTGTGAGATTGGAAGAGGCTCTCCTGCTGCCACCTTGATTCCCAAGGAAACCAAGTCTGCTCCGGTAATCATCTCAGTCACCGTGTGCTCGACTTGCACTCGCGGATTCACTTCAAGGAAGTAGAACTCGCCATCCGAATCACGAAGGAACTCAAAGGTCGCGAGTCCCTTGTAGCCAACGGCCTCTGCTCCGGCCACCACTTTTGCTCCCAGCTCTTCGCGAACCTCATCTGAGAGCCACGGACCTTCCTCGATTATCTTCTGATGGCGTCTCTGTATGGAGCAGAACCTCTCTCCGAAATGCACTGCTTTGTTTCCATCCCCGAGCACCTGAAATTCGATGTGCTGAGCACCTTCGATGAACTTCTCGACAAATACTCTATCGTCACCAAAGGCAGATAGTGCCCGACCTTGGCATAGTCTCAAGGCAGAATCAAACTCATCTCCTGAATTAACCACCTGCATGCCGATGCCACCTCCTCCGGCGGCTGCCTTAATCATCACAGGGTAGCCGATTTCCTCGGCCATACTGAGAGCTTCTGCCTCGTCTGAAATTGGCTGCCCCGAACCTTTGGCCACGGGGAGTCCAGCCTTGACCATTGCATCTCTGGCCGAAATCTTGTCCCCTAATAATCTGAGAACTTTCGGGCTGGGTCCGATGAATACAATTCCTTCCTCAGCTAGCCTCTCTGCTAGCGTTGCATTCTCGGCTAGGAACCCATATCCAGGGTGTACAGCGTCTGCTCCGACCTCCTTAGCGGCAGCGACTACAGCTTCTATGTCGAGATACGATGCCAAGGGGTCATCCCTCGGGATGAAAGCTCCTTCGTCCGCCATCCTCACAGGCAAAGTTAGCCTGTCTTCACGCCCGTGGACGACGACTCCCTCTATCCCTAGCGCGCGTAGAGAGCGTAGGATACGAAGCGCGATTTCGCCGCGATTAGCAATCAAAACACGGCGGAACATAGCGATGCGCTCCGGCAGACGCTGTATGAGCAATGCGGAGAGTAGTCAGTATACGTCGCGTAGATAGCGCTTCTCGGTCTTCATCAGACCAGTCTCGACGAAATCCTTGGCCTCGTCTTCCGACATTCCGCCGTATTCCGAACAGATTTCTATGAGTGTGGAGTGCACATCTCTGGCCATGTAGTTCTTGTCGCCACAGACGTAGAAGTACGCCCCATTGTCTATCCAGTTCCAGATCTCCTCGCCGTTCTGCTTCATCAGGTGCTGGACGTACACCTTCTCAGGGCCCGCACGCGACCAAGCCAGATCATGTCGGTCAATCAGGCCCGACTCTCTCCAAGCCTCCATCTCCTCGCGATAGAGGTACTCTCCCTCCTCGGTCCAGTCTCCGAAGAACAACCAGTTGCGTCCGGTCGAGGCATCCATTTGCCTCTGCTGAAGGAATGCTCGGAAAGGAGCAATTCCAGTACCTGGACCTACCATGATGATGTTAGTCGAGCCGTCCTCTGGCAGAACGAATGACCGAGTAGGCGACATGAAAACGCCAATCTCGGTATCATCTACATCGCAGCGATCGGCCAAATATCCGGTGCAAAGTCCAGCTCTGTCTCTGTCATGGTGGTGGTACCTAACGATGGCGACGGTGAGATGTACGGTGCCCGGCTCGAAGTCGGGACTGCTGGCGATTGAGTATAGTCTGGGCTTGAGCCTGTCCATGCCATCGACAAACTGCTGAGGGGTGAATCCAATGTGACCGAAGTCGGCTAGACCATCGATGTAGTCCCTCGACCACATGTAGTCCTCCATGGCATCTGAGTCGTCCATCAGAGTGTTCCAGAGCTCTTCTGCTGGGTCACTGGCAGAGCCGATTTCGACATATCCCTCAGGCACGTCATCTTCGACTCCTGAACCACTCCAGTCCATCACCAACTCGCCGTCCTCCGTCGACGAGCGCTGCCTGCCGACTATTCTAATCTCAATCTTGGGCGAGCCCGAGGCGAGCCTGTCTCCGAGGTTGCCTATCCACTTCTTGGAAATTCTGTGAATCTCGTACCTGTTTGTCAGCGCCTCTCTGATGCTACACTCACCAAGGTGTGTCTCAACCTCTTCGTCTCCATTGAAGCCACAAGCATCCAGCAGTTCTTGGACCAGTTCGGGCGGACACTGTGGGATGACTCCCAATGCATCGCCTGCCTTGTATTCCAGACCGGAGTCTCCTAGGTCGAAGACGATGTGTCTGGTCTCCTTGCGAGAACCCTCGCCGTTGAGAATCCAGTTCTCGTTCAACTTTGAGACATAGGGGTTCTTCGCACTCCAATCCGACATGTGCAACCCCCTTTGGCGAGCCGTCGAGACAAGGCCTGTTTATGAACAAATGCTGACGGCGGGCTAGAAGCAGCAATCGATTCAATGCGATGAGGTCAAGTCGGGATGCCCCTATCGGAGCACATGGCGCGCATAGACTTCCTTGGCACGGGCAACGCATTCATGCCTCCTGGTAGGATGCATGCGCTCGCCCTAGTCGATGGTTGTGTGTTGGTTGATACGCCTCCTACAGTGCTAGCCCAACTCAGACGGTGCGGGACCTCCCCCGGCGATCTGCGCCATATCCTCATAACACACTGGCACGCCGACCACACCTTCGGCTTCCCATTCCTACTGCTTGAGAGGAAGTACATATCTGACCCAGATTCCAATACCGTCCTGAATGTACACCTCAGACCAGAAGGCAAGGAGTTGTTGGGTAATCTGTGCAAGACGGGATTCCCTGGTAGTCTTGAGGATTCTTTGGACCAGCGTGTGGCTTGGTCCGAGTCCGAGTCTGGCCAACTTGTCGGGACTGACTGGTCGTATGAGAGGTTCCCTGTGAGGCATGTCGAGCAGACCGACCCTCACGGCTACGAGTTGATTCATTCAAGTGGCCTGAGATTCCTGCACTGCGGCGACTCGGGACCGTGTGAGGAAATCGACAAGAGGGCGGCCAGATGCCAAGTGGTTCTGCTCGAGATGGGAATTCCAGATTTCGTGGAAAGCCCTCATCACCATACTCCTTCCGATGTCGTCGAGTTCTCCCAGAGGCACCCTCATGCTCTCATTCTGGTCACCCACAACTACTCTAGCGCAAAAGGGGAGGAGTCTGGATTCGCGATGCCCGAGCTGCCCGAGTCTGTTATTCAGATTGAGGATGGTGACAGTCTGCAAATCGGTGATGATGGCACGATATTGATGCAAAGAAATTCTTGATTATTTTATCATGATTTATACATGGATAAATACGCAACTAGTGTAATCTCATTTTCGGGTCTGTGAATGCAGGCTCTAGATGGTTCTCGCGGCGAGATTTCTGCTGCACCTAGGCGGCGTGCAGGAATCTCGATCGCAATTCATTAGTGATGTATTTTCCACACCGATAAAGAATCCTAAAAAACGCTATACTGGGGAGATACTAGTCATGTGTTGGGGGAGTCTTTTCCAATCGAACTATATTGGCATCTGGATTGAAGAAAAGTCGACCAAGTTCTAGTCTCGTCAAACAGTCTTATTACCACTAACATCCTCGCTTGACATCCACGTTGTCGGGCACATCTTGATGCAAGGTCTTGATGATACGACAATCGTGTTTGGCCCGTTGGTGAAAGAAAATGGAAGGAAACATTTTCGAAAAAATTCTTGGGCAGGATTGTCTCTTCATTGATCGACGGGCTTTCGACCACGCTTTTGAGCCTTCGAGGCTGCCTCACCGTGACCACGAGGTCGAGGCTCTGGTGAGGAATCTGGTCGATGCTTTGAATGGTCACATCCCATCCAACATGCTGCTCTACGGAGTCCCAGGATCAGGCAAGACAGTGGTCACGAGATTCGTCCTCGGACAGCTGCTTGACAAAGGTAAGGAGATGGGGCAGAGTGTCGAGACCTACGAGATTAACTGTCGTAATGTCGACACCAAGTACAGAGTTGTCCAGACCATCGCGAGCAAGCTTGGGAGGAGAGGTGATTCGCCCATCCCATTCACTGGATGGCCCACGGATAGGGTCCTCGATGAACTGATCATTAGGATGGACAGGGCCGGAGGAGTACATATCATCGTCCTTGACGAGATCGACAATCTGGTCGCCAGAGCGGGGGACGGTCTGCTGTACAACCTCACCAGTCTGAATACCTCGCTTAGGAGTTCAAGATGCTGCATAATCGGAATCAGCAATGACCTCAACTTCACTCAGCAACTGGATCCGCGAGTCACTTCCAGATTGAGTCAGGAGGACTTGGTCTTCCACCCCTATGGGGCCCCAGAGATTCAAGACATTCTGAGCGAGAGGGTTCGGACAGGGCTGCGTGAAGGGGTGTTGGAGGAAGGGGTGTTGGAACTCTGCTCCGCCTTGGCAGCGCAAGAGCATGGTGATGCCCGCAGGGCTCTCGATTTGCTTCGCATCTCGGTCCAGAAGGCTGAGCAGAGGGCTCAGAAGACTGTCGACAGAAGGCACGTGAGATTGGCTCAGAGCCAACTTGAGTACGACCAAGTCACTCCGGTTCTCAAGACTCTGCCGCTTCATCAGAAACTGCTCGTTCTTGCAATCAAGTTGAATGAGGACAATGGTCTGAGAAATATCTCGACGGGGGAGACCTACAGGACATATACCGAGGCTTGCATGAAGATCTCGGTCGAGCCTTTGACTCCGAGGCGTATCTCATCGCTCCTCAATGAACTGGACACTCTCGGGATCATCATAGCTAGGAACGTCAGCAAAGGCAGGGGCGGAAGGAGTAAGCAGGTTAACTCCGCCATCCCCAAAGGGGTCGATGCGATTTCCACAATGAGTGATTCCGAACCGCTGATTGCCGAGGCGGCTCTCGGCAGATACAACCTGCAGAGTCAACTGTGAAAGGGCATTACTGCCTCAGACAACGGTTAAACCGAGGTGCAAGGTCGCCGCCTCGATGGCCATGCAGGGAACTGACTGGAAAGAGTCCATCAGTAGGCCGAGTCAGGCAATGTCAACTCTGGCCATGGCACTTGGATTCTGGGTCATCCTGCTGACTCTGGTCAATATTGCAATCGGGGCCTATTCCCCCGGATTCAAGGTGATGTGGATTGGATTCATCTCAGGAGACAGTGCTGCTTCAAATGTCGTGCACGACGGTGCTGGCCTAGTGCTCGACGACGTGGTGTTCGCACTGCTCGGGGTCGTCTTGTTGACTTTGGGATCCATTGGGATGAAGAGGATTTTTGATGGTGGTGTAATGGAGTGGTTCAGAGGACTGCCAAGCGGTCCTGTGGCTACCAGCCTGATGTCATCGGAGAATGGAATCAGGAGAACCATGGCGAGTTGGCTGATTGTATTCGGAGTGATATTCTACCTGTCATGGAGTTCGCTGAATACCACTTGGGTCGACCCAGGAGTCTATGCGGTGATGGTGATTCTCGTTAGTTTCGGATTCGGCATCCACACGCTTGAGGATGCTTCTTGATCACTCACTGATCTCAAACCCGCTCAGTAGTCTACGGCAGCGCTGTTTGGCATCCTCACCACATCGCCTGATTACAACTCCCTCACCTGGCTGACCGTAGAGGATTACCGAGCCGATAGGTGCGAGAGGGTGTAGGAGTAGAGGGGCTAGATCTTCCTCTCCCTCTACGATGATTAACGAGGATTTTTCATCGCGCCATGAGGAAATTGCAGCCTTACACGATGATAGAAGTGAAGGAGTGAGTCGTCCTGCTGGGCTTGAGCATTCTAGCACTGAATCATATAGAGTCGAGTCTATTCCTTCAGCTCCCTCCCAGACCTGTCTCTTGG
>CAXEUQ010000032.1:0-8328 GCA_963999425.1 uncultured Candidatus Poseidoniales archaeon
GATCATATTCAAGCAGTCCGTTGATGATGTCGTTCGTGTTGTTTAGATTCCCGTTGTGGGCCAAACTGACTCCAAAAGGAGTGTTAGTGTAGAATGGTTGGGCCTCAGCAACTGAACTCGAGCCTGCTGTAGGATAGCGAACATGACCCATCCCCATTTGTCCGTGTAGTTTGGTCATGTGCTTGGCTCGGAAAACATCCCTGACAAGTCCGTTAGCACGTCTATGGTAAATATTAGTCGAATCACTAGTGACTATTCCTGCAGCGTCTTGCCCACGGTGCTGAAGAACAAGCATTCCATCGTATATGCTGCTCGCTACTTGTGTGTGTGGGTGTCCTAAGATACCGATGATACCGCACATCGGATAACGCATCGCGCTGGCGGTGAAGGACTTAGCACTTTCCGGGTCACTTGCGTGAGCCCATGGAACGTGAGCGCTTGTTCCACCTGTACTTTCTGATTCTAGCGGTGGCGCCATAGCCGCAGTGGGCACACACACTCTTTGTCTTGTGATACGAGTGCCTGCCGCAGCGCCTGCACCTGATGTGCGTGGACTTCTGCCTCTTTCCCATACTGGGTGTTCCCTTTGACATCGCTACCACCTAGGACAGCGCGGCGACCGAAGGGGGTGTTATGAGAGTTGCCCAGTGGAGTCGCATCATGCAGAGTCTGATTCAGCATCTGAAAGCGCAATCAGAGGGTCCTCGGGACGTCGTCTGAGCGATGCCTGCATGATGAGTGCGGTTAGAATTGCGAATCCGAGATAGAAGAGGTCGGAGATAGAAAGAGCACCGACGACCAGATTAGTCCTGACGGACATCAGGTTGAGAGAGGTTCCCGAAGAGATTGATTGCAGATAGGTTGAGGCAAGAATCACCACAGTCGCTGCTGCAAGTGGAATTGCCGGACGGTGATATGGGTTCAGAGTTCCAATCACGGCTAGGATAATCAGCAGCGAAGTCAGAGCTGCTGAGCCGAGGAACGCACTAGCAATGGATTCCAACTCAGGGCTCATCAGACACCTCCAGATGACGTCTCAAAACACTCTCTACAAACTTCCTCTCTTTATCTGTCAGGGGAGTTGTCTCAGGCTCGGCTAGAGTCCTGCGCTCAGTGAACCTGATTGATAGGGCGAAGACTGCGATTGCCAAGGCCGCTCCGGTGATCGTACCCAGCCATGACAGAACCTCGCTAACAGACAGTTCTGGCAGTCTGGCGAGCATCAGGTACCAGGCAGTGAACATCAGAGCCCAACCCGAAAGTAGGGGCAGTGGCTTTGTCTTCGAGTAAGTGGGCGCCCCTGACAGCACCAAGAACACACCCGCAGCGGACGCTACCAGCCATGGGCCCATGCCCAGTAAGGTTTCAATCAGTAGTAACTCGGGCTCGACCGGCTGTTCTGCATGTAGTAGCATCAAGGCCAGCCCGAGTACGGCTACGGGTACCCCAGCTGGATGCCTCTTGAAGGCGGGGCCCGTCCTATGCATGGCGAAACCGACCACCACTAGGGAGAATCCGGCCCAGAACTGAACTGCAGCCAATGACACGTCTGCTGGCAGTGAATGGCATTACATCGTATTTGTGACTCATACTGCAATAATTGCCCCGCAGTACCCTCGATAGAGTTCATAAACGGGTCATCGGTGGCCGCGATGTCGCAGGACGCGAGGTGAGCCCATGGTCAAGATGCCTAGGACAGTTAAGCGCTACAGTCCGGCTGCTGGCAAGCATACTGAGCACACCGTCGAGAGAGTCAAGAAGCGACGTGCTAGTGAGTTGAAGTGGGGTCAGAGGAGATTCCGTAAGGTCACGTCCGGTTACCGTGGATTCCCAAGACCCAAGCCGTCGGGTGAGAAGCCCACTAAGAGGGTCAACCTGATTTATCGATGTACAGAGACAGGTAAGGCACATTCCCCTGCTGGGAAGAGAGCTAGAAAGTTCGAGCTAGTAGACAGGTGAGAGGTGAGATGATGAGTGGTAGATTCCTACGAGTCAACTGCCGTGACTGCGGTCACGAAGCCATCGTCTTCGACAGGGCGTCAACCTCGATCTCCTGCGCCATCTGCGGCGCCACCTTGGCGCGGCCAGCTGGAGGCAGGGCGGATTTATCCGGAAGCACAATCATTGACGTCCTCGAGTGAGGGATGTCAAATGGTGGATTCCGACCCTTGGCCAGAAGAAGGCGAGTTATTGATTTGCGTAGTCAGGAGTGTCAAGGAGAACGGCGCATATCTTGACCTCGAAGGATACGAAGGGAAGTCTGGATTCGTCTTCATCGGAGAGGTCGCATCCGGATGGGTCAAGAACATCAGCGCTCATCTTAGAGAAGGTCAGAGAGTGGTGGCCAAGGCGATTCAAGTCAGGAAGGACAAGCAGAGAATCGAGTTGTCAATCAAGTCTGTTTCAGAAGAACGTAGGAGAGATACACTTCAGGCCTGGAAAAATCGCCAGAGGGCTAGCCAGATGATGCGTGTAGCAGCCGAGAGAATTGGCTGGGATGAGGTGAAAAGCGCGGCTATCTGCGATGAGATGAGAGAGGTCTTCGGAACTCTGTACGGAGCCCTTGAAGAATGCGCCATGAGCGAGACTGCATTGAGTGATGCAGGCTTCACCGGGGATTGGATCACAGTAGTCACAGAGTTGGCCGTCGAGAACATAGTCCCTCCATTCGTTGAGATCAGAGGAGAGTTCGACATCCAAGTCTGGGGGGCAGAGGGAGTAAATGCGATTCGCGACGCCTTAGTGGCTGCAGAGGCGTGTGGGGAGGGACTCGAGGAGGTTACCATCACATGCCATTACGATGGGGCACCCCACTACAGGGTCGACATCAGGGCTCCTGACTACCAAGCTGCTGAGTCAGTCTGGGAAGCAGCGCAGAAGGCAGCCTCGGACAGCATGGCTTCGGTAGAGGGCTCGATAGCGGCCGAACGTCTCTGAGCCGTCTTGCGCGAGCATAGACTTCATTGACCCTTCCGAGTGCAACAGGCTCGATAGCGATGGTCAGGACCAAGTTGCAGAGGTGTACTTCGTGCGGCGAGTACGGCCTCGGGACGAGGTGTGGAGAATGCGGGGCAGCAATGGCCGCAGTATCTCCGATGAAGTACTCTCCCGAAGACCCACAAGGGGCTAGGCGACGAAAGCGCATGAATGTCGGCAGTGACGAATGGTTGGAATCTCTTCCGACGACTAGGAAAAAGGAGAGTGAGGAGGAATGAATCGTACCACGATCCATTGGCTCGTCGGAGACGGTCTGCCTGAGCATGCAGCAATGTTGGAGGCGGTTCCCGGTGTAGGTAATGTTGGCAAGCTGGTCGTCGATTCACTGGTAGAAGCGCACCCGTCCAGAACTTTGGCGTGGATTCTGCATCCCGACTTCCCTCCACATGCGACACTGGATGGAGATTCATTGTTGGCACCACCAAGAATCCGCATAGACTCCGTGCTATTGCCCGACGGCAGGACGGTGATTGTAGTCGGTGGCCACCTGCAGCCGATTACTGCAGCCGGTCAACACGAGGTCTCTGAGACGATACTGAAACTGGCCACGGATTCAAACACACCTAAATTGCTGGTTCTTGCAGGTCTGGCAGCAGGGGCAGAGGATAGGCAGATACACGTCATCTGCGCAGATGCTGAGGTCAGGAAGCGTTTGGAAGCGGATGATATCCCAGTAAGTAGAAAGCACCCCGAGGCGGGTATGATTGGTATCGCAGGACTCCTAATCTCACTCTCTCCGCTGCATTCAGTCAGCACAATCGGACTTGTGGCCGAGACCATGGGCGCGAGTGCGGATGTGATGGCGGCTGACCGGCTGGCAGCTTGGATAGAAGCGGCCTTCGAACTGCCTCTCGGCTTAAGCCTAGATTCGACAGAGAAAACCGCAGAGAGGATTCTCGATGAGATGAATGCTGGAGGCGACTTGGAAGAAACTCTGGCGATGACTGATGCAGAGACCGGTGACTTCTACGTCTAGTCGTCTATCCACCCGAAGAGACTACAATCAACTCGAGATTGATATCGGATTCTATAATCGAAGTATGAGGTACGATCGTGTCGGCATGAACGGCTAGAACGGTCGAGGCAGGGATTGACATTTTCTCTAGGACCTCGGAGATGCTAATTGGAATATCCGATTCTAGCGACAGGGAATCGCCATCGTGCTCTACCTGTATCCTCACGGCCTTCACACAGCGGGTCAGCCTTATGTTTGATTCGCAGGTGGCCGGAGTACTGCCGAGATCGCATAGCCCGGTATTGCGGTGGATTCGAAATCCACTGTCCATTGGACGCGGGGGTTCAAATCCCTCTCTCGGCGCCATCAACCGTCTTCCCACCAGCCCTTCTCGGCAGACTCTTCTCTCTCGGGCTTTGAGTCTTTGAGACTCTCAAATGGGAAATCTAACTCCACATCATCGTCGAACCGCAAGGTCACTGTCTTGTCGGCGAAGATTTTCTTGATTGTGGCGCTCTGCCCGAGTCGTTCCTCCTTGATTTTGTTCCAACCATTCAACTTGTCACCAGTGAACCTGCTGAACGAGTCTTTGAATTCCTTGGAGTCGTGAGTCAGCCAAACCAATTGCCCCTCCGTATAGGTCTTAACCCCGGCAGCGAGCTGGGCATCCTGCAGAGAGCCTGTGTAGACCAGTGCAATTAGTAGAGGCATAGCGGCGACCGCGCATACAAGCGAGGATAGGGAAAGCATGGCGCCACCACCACCTGCGGCAAGGCCTGTGAAGAACATGAATCCTACCACGGCTGCGAGGAATATCGCCGGCGCAAAGAACTCCCACTTGTCGTTCGTCTTGTGATCTTTGACCCTGACCCACTCTAGTGCAGAACCGTATATCGAAATCACGATGATGATGAGTTCGATAATCTCAAAGACCATCTAAATCAGATACTCGTTAATACCAACAGAAATTATGTTTGCCCCGGAAATCGACTTCTAGAAACCGGGTACTTCTGTTGAATCGCGCAGAACCACAAGGCGTCCTCCGGGACCGATTCTGACCTGGGGTTGTCCGTTGAATTCGCCTATCTCGCCGTTGAGTATCGCAATCTCATCGCCCCTCGTAACCCCAGCAGCAGCGAGCGGGATGAACTGTCTGAATGCAACTACTCCGGCGGAGCCAGTCTGATCAATCAGAGTCACAGACCATCTACTCACGCCCTCTCCATCGGGGAAGGCGTTGACTGACCATACTCTGCCGATAGCGTTTACTTTGGTCTCGATATCCACGATAGCAGCTTCGTCTGACTCGTCTGCGATGCTGAGTGATGACTTCTCATCGATATCTAGTACAACCTCTCCTTTCCACATAGAAGCCATGGCGTTTTCTATGCGCACTCGGCTTCCGTTTTCAATCGAGCGAGTGACTTCTCTGGGTGCGCCATAGCGAGAGGTTTGTACCTTGGCTCGGTCGTATCCCTCCTGCAGCATGAACGAGAGTTCTACCGAACCGTCCTCGGACAGATTCGGTCCCCGCAGGCCTGAGACCTCACCGACCACATTCACCCGGGTGACGATCTCTCCGAGTGGGGTAATCGGCCAGCTGTGCCCGAAGCGGTCGATGCTGCGCTCAAGGGGTAGGTCCAACTCGTGGTCACTACCCTCGCAAACACCCCGCAGGTCGCAGTATATGCAGCGGGCTCGCGAATCGGGGTCAATCGGAGTCTCGGAGGGCACGCCTCCGTCATCGTAGTTGTACAGAGGGGCCGGGTTAGGGGGGCACTCGTCGATTCTAGGATCTCTAGTGTGGATCTTGTGATACAATTCCTCCAGTTCTGATGAGAGTTTTTCCATCTCTTCCCGGGAGGGACATGTGACTTCTTTGATAGTATGGGCACCGAGATACCAGATCTCCAGCGCCTCGACCTCCTCGGTTCTGTCATGAGTCTCCCACCAGAGCCAGCAGTAAAGGCGCAGTTGGTCGATATAGCCGGCTGAGCGATCTCCCCTTCCGATGGATGCCTTGAGGTCGACTATCCTGATTCGTCCGGTCCATCCGTAAACCATGTCATACTCTCCCTGGAACCACTCCTCCGGGTGCGATGTGGTCTGCTTCCACTGTCCTGCATCAGGATCTACGAACCACGGTCTTGCCAACTCCCAAGCCTCGCACCATGATACATCGCCAGACTCCTTGGCTGACGGGTGCGGCTGATTCCAAATGCGAGGGAAGCCGTCAGGGGGAGGCCAGTGACCTCGTCGTTCTCCTGCTCTCCAAGTCTCAAGTCCCGGCCCACCTCCTGCATTCAGGCACGACTCTACCTGATCGATGTGCATCCTCAGACCGGCCCTGACCATCTCTTTGGCCTCATCAGGGTCCGCATCGTCTAGCGAGCCTTTCCTATTGGGCAACGATTCCCAGTCATCGACTGCAGATTCCCAGCACCTGTCGAAGTGTATCTCTGCTCGTGCCTCGGCCCAATCTAGAATCGAATGCCTGTCTGTGGGCCATTGGTCTTCGGGCAGTTCCACCGTCGCGGGGCCTGGCCAGGCCAATTGGTTATCATAGGCTGGCGAGCCATCGTCCAGCAAAGGAGAAGTCATCTCGTCTTCTGCATCTGCAGAGACGAGAACAGGGGAGTCGCGAAGGACGCGACAGATGCACTCCTCGACAGCATTTCCGCGGATAATCTGAGGAGGGAGGGGTGACTTCAGGCGCTCTATGTAATTGTAGTACCACAACCTGTTACAGGAGTTCCAAGTGATGACCTGTGAGGCAGAGAGCCTGCGAAACGGATTGACTCCAACCGCTTCCGGATTACCTTGCCTGACCGGCATGGCATGGAGTCCGAGTCGAGGCCCTATGAACCCAACGAAGAGGTTGAGATTCAACTTGCATCGTTCAGCCAGACTACAGTCACTTCCATCCTATCGAAAGTTGGTGTGACTTCCACCATCGCAACGGGCGCGTCAACCTCGTCGGCAATTGATTCAGCAATCACCAGTGGCAGTTCGATTCTTCCCTCTTCGGAGTCCCACAGCATGAATCTGAGCGGCAGGCCGGTTTTCTCAGCGATTTCCTCAATCCAATCGGCTTGATTCTCGGCAGAGGCATACACTGCTCCGAACATCAAGGTAGAGTCTTCAGTTAGGGTCTCGTGAGGCGAGATGGTGGCCTCTCCTCTACGCTCAAACCTCCGTCTCAACTGGCCTGCGTCCTTGTACACGGCCGTGCAGAACTTGACATGGAATCCGTATGGCTCACGAACCACTGAGTCAGAGGGATCTGGCAGACCGTTCGCAGCACTGTTGACGCGGTCCCTGAGCATCTGGGCCAACTCCGAGGAGCCTTCTGCGCCTGCGGTAATCTCTGTCGACAGATTGAATCCTCGCAACTCCATGTTGTCGTGGTTGCCTACTGTAATCTCCAACTCATTGAGGTTGAGGAAGTTGATTCTGAAGTCACGAAGATCTTCCAGCAACCGCACTAACTCGGCCTCCTTGTCGGGCTCACAGGGGAGTTCAATACCCGTCTCAATACCTGCCTCGCTGCAAGCAGCGATAACTTCGCGATACTCCTCCGACTCCAAGTCGAGGAGGTGAAAGCGAATCTCGTCGAGTCCGGCGGTGGCGAACTCAGCGGCCCATTCCTTCCTGAACGGGATGCTGGTATACATATGCAAGTGGAATGACGGGCCGAATTCCGCCTTGAGGGCTCGGATTCCTTCCAGTGTCCTCTCGCGGGCCATCAGAGGATCTCCACCGGTGATTCCTGCACCGGTGGCTCGCATCGCTCTGGCCTCCTCAATCACTTCGTCGAAGTCCTCGCAGCGTCGCTCATTGGCGAACATGTGGTCTATGTCCCGGCGGGTCTCGGAGAGTGGGCAGTAGTCGCACCGCCAGTGACAGTTGCCCGTGATGAAAAGGACTAGTTTGCTTCCCATCTGACACTGGATGCAGCCCTCTGAGTCGCCTTCATCCGCAGCTTCGGGCAGGGCGTCCAACTGTGAGAGGGGCAGCGAGACGCTCATGCCTCTGCCTCCGCGGCCGCCTCGATCAGCCAGCGATGGAATCCGTTATCCGTGGAGAGTTCGGGATGGAAGGTGAGGGCGAGCCTATTGCCGTGCCTTATGCCGACTACTTCTCCATCATGAGTCGCCGCGACCTCTGCGGAGTCGTCTATTGAGTCGAATCGGGGGGCTCGGATGAAGACGCCAGGAAATTTCCGACCCAACATCTCCGAGTAGAGTTGGTCTTGGAAGGAATCGGCCTGTCTGCCGTAGGCGTTGCGATCTATGCTGGCGGGAATCAAAGGCTCTCCTCCATCTTGGGGATCGGCGAGCAGTATCGCACCAGCGCAGGTCCCGAGGACTGGTCGC
>CAXEUQ010000033.1:0-8132 GCA_963999425.1 uncultured Candidatus Poseidoniales archaeon
TTCATGGTCGGTAGGGAGGCTGAGTCAGGGGGGATTGCCAAGGACGGTGCCAAACTTGTCACCGCGGTGTCGTGCGTTCCAGTCCCTAAGTTCACAGTCATCATCGGCGGCTCGCACGGTGCAGGTAATTACGGGATGTGCGGGCGAGCCTACGACCCGAGATTCCTGTTCATGTGGCCCAACGCCCGTATCTCTGTAATGGGCGGCGAGCAGGCTGCCGATGTCCTCTCCACTGTGGGCAACGCCGACCCCGATGAAATCAGGAGCAAGTACGAGAACGAGAGCAACCCCTACTACTCTTCTGCCAGACTATGGGACGACGGAGTGATTGACCCGAGAGATACCAGAGATGTACTCGGGCTTTGCATATCAGCAAGCCTCAACGCAGACATGCCCGAGCAGGGCTACGGAGTATTCAGGATGTGATGATGATGGCAGACGCAATACCTGAGTGCAGCATGTGCAGATTGCATATCGACGGCCCTACCGCGACCATCACCATGGACCGGGTCGATGCCTACAACGCCCTCAACATACAATTGATCTCAGAAATCACGGAGCTTCTCGACTGGACTACCCAGCGCTCTGTGGGGGCAACCGGCTCCCTGCGAGATTCATCGGGAACTGAACATCTACGCGTACTCGTCCTACGCTCCTCAGGCAAGCACTTCTGCGCCGGCGCTGACATCAACATGATGCGCGATGCCGGTTCCAAGACACCTGAGGAGAATCGGGCCGACTCGGCTAGACTTGACAGACTATTCCACAGCCTATGGGCGCATCCATGCTTCACCATCGGCTGCGTGCAGGGAGTGGCGCTTGGAGGAGGTGCAGGACTGGTTGCCTGCCTCGACCACGTCATCGCCGAGCCCAACACCAGAATCGCCCTGTCCGAGGCCAAGTTGGGTATCCTACCGGCAGTAATCGGACCCTATGTCTACCGCAAGGTGGGAAGCGCGGAATTCCGCAGGCTATCGATGCTCGCGAGCAGGGTGGGCGCTGAGGAGGCTCTCAGAATCGGTTTGGTCAACAGCATCGCAGACTCTGCTGACGAGTTTGACTCTGCTGCAGGGGCCGTTATTGACGATTTGATGAGCAGCGGCCCGATGGCGGTCACCGAGGCAAAGAGGCTGGCAGAGAAACTGGATACATGGACGGGCTCTTTCGAAGAACTCAGGCAATGGACTCTGGACAAGACCAGCGAGATGCGAGGTTCTCGCGAAGGTCAGGAAGGACTCTCCTCGTTCCTAGAGAGGCGTCCGCCGGATTGGGCGTCGAGGGACGGGGAAGGTTAGCATGAGCAACCTATCATTCGATGCGGTACTTGTCGCTAATAGGGGAGAGATTGCCGTTAGGGTCCTGACCGCTGCCAGAGAGGCAGGATTGCGAGGAGTGGCCGTATTTTCGGACGCTGATGCCAAGGCCCTGCATGTCGAAGTAGCAGACGAAGCAATCCACCTGCCCGGAGAGACTCTGGCCGAGACCTATCTCAACTCGGATGCCATTATCGCCGCGGCCAAGAGCAGCGGCGCTCAGGCCATACATCCTGGGTACGGATTCCTCTCCGAGAGGGCTGATTTCGCATCCGCTGTAAAGCAGGCCGGACTGGTATGGATTGGACCTCCTCCCGAAGCCATCTCCACCATGGGAGACAAGATCTCGGCCAGATCGAAAATGATGGAATCAGGAGTCCCGGTAATTCCCGGAGAGGAACTCTCTGTTCCCGATGGTGCCGACCACCTAGGCCAACTGGCAGCCTGTGCTGCCAGAGTTGGATATCCTCTCTTGCTCAAGGCCAGTGCAGGCGGGGGCGGTAAGGGGATGAGGGCGGTGAGCGAGCCGAAGATGCTCAGAACTGAGTACGAGGCCGCATCCAGAGAAGCCTCGGCGGCATTCGGTGATGGCACAATCTACGTCGAGAGACTGTTGGTTGGGGCCAGACACATCGAGGTCCAAGTCTTGGCAGACTCGCACGGAAATTGTATTCATCTCAATGAGCGCGACTGCTCCCTGCAACGTAGACATCAGAAGGTCATCGAGGAGGCACCATCCCCCGTTGTGAATGCTGAACTGAGAGAGGCGATGGGTGCTGCAGCAGTTAGGGCTGCCAAGGCTGTCGACTACGAAGGCGCGGGAACAGTCGAGTTCCTTCTTTCCGATAGAGGGGAGTTCTTCTTCCTAGAGATGAACACTAGGCTGCAAGTCGAGCATCCCGTCACCGAGATGACGACTGGTGTGGATTTGGTCCTCAAGCAATTCGAGATTGCAGCAGGGATGCTGTTGGGACTCAATCAATCAGACATCGGCATAACTGGACACTCTATGGAGGCGCGAATATACGCCGAGGACCCGAACAAGGGATTCCTTCCTGCAATAGGAGAGTTAGCGATGTGGCGCGCACCTGCAGGACCCGGTATCAGAGTAGACGCAGGCGTGCGCGAGGGAGATTCAGTCACAGTTGACTACGACCCCATGCTAGCCAAGCTGGTTGTACACGCTCCTACTCGTGGAGCAGCTGCACGTCGTCTGTACAATGCTCTCTCTGATCTACGTGCCTTGGGAGTGACCACTAACATCGGTTTCCTCCGCCAGATGGCAACCCATCCCGACTTCGTCTCTGGAGAAATCACCACTGATTATCTGGATTCAACCGATATTTCCGAGTTCGCCGAACCAGAAACCAATCCAGCCTCACTCGTAGCGATTGCAGCAGCAGCCAGTCGTTTCGGACTGGACAGAGCGGGCTCTGCGGGAGGTGACGGAGCCATGGTAGATGAGCACACAGGACATGCTGGTGATCCGTTCAGGACATTGTCGAGATCCTTCCCCTAGGTGATAAAATGGAATGGAGCATAGCAGAATCCGGCATCCGATACACTGCCAAACTGTCTGATTCAGAGGGCACTCTGAATCTCGCTGACTTCACAGTTGACGGACAGGAGAGGGCACATGGCGAGATTAGCATCGCTAGAGATGCTCAGGCAAACCGACTCCTAGTTGAGATTGACGGCTCGGCACACATCGCTCATGTAGCCAAGGTAGGGGATGACTGGTGGATCCACCTCGATGGGCGAATCCATGTTGTTACCGGACACGAGCCCGGCAGCTCGAGTGATTCATCCGGAGATGGAGGACTAACAGCCCCGATGCCGGGAACCATCCTTGAGGTCCATGTCAAGGAAGGCCAGAGGGTTCGCGAGGGACAGACACTGCTTGTAATTGAGGCGATGAAGATGGAGCATCGCATCCAAGCACCGAAGGCTGGCGAGATTGTATCACTCAACTTCTCAGAAGGAGACAGAGTCGATATGGGTGCGACCCTAGTTGAGTTAGGCGATTAGCCAATCAGAGGGTACCCTCTGACTCAACCCTGACCCTGCTGGCCACCACCGTCTCCCTGCCCTCCGCCGTCTCCCTGCCCTCCGCCAGAGTCCTGAGCGACGACGTTGATCACCCTGGTGACCTGTGGTGCCTCTCCACAGTTGTAGTTAATCAGATAGGTACCGACGCGTGCCAGATTTACGACATCTCCAGAAACCTCAACTTCATGCGAGATCCAGTCAGTTCCATTCCAACATACTGCGCCCCAATCTACATAATTCCCATTGTTGGTCTGAGTCCAATTGGATGGGTTGTCCCCGGTAATGAAGATGGTAGGAGGGCACGGGTCTAACGCCCAGGTATGCTCCGGCTCTAGGATGTAGCAACCCTCCAAAGGATCTGGGATTTCTGACATGATTCCCTCAATCGAAGCACTAGCATTGGCAAACTGAGTTTCCAAATAATCGATTTCCGTTTCCAGAGCAGAATTCTCCGCTAGAAGTCCCTGAACTTGTGAATTCAGATTTGCTATTCTTGCGTTAGCGATTGAAAGCTCTCCTTCCAGCCTCTCAATCTCTAATCCGAGCTCGGAATTGTTCTCTCGCAGTTCTAGGACTTCTGCGTTTAGGTCAGAAACTAAATGATTCAGTTGATTGATTTCTTGATTTAGCGCTAGAATTTCGCCTTCTTTTTCCGAGTTATCCTCCTCCAGTTCGACAATCCTATCGTCCATATCCGAGGTGTTATTGAGGAAATTATCACTAAGTAATATTGCTGCGATTAGTAGGACAATTAGTACGGGTGCGGGCTTTTCCATGCTAATTGCAATTCATAGAATCGTATAGTTCATTCTGATATAATTACAAGAATACTTGACTCAAGGAAGATGAAAAATCAAGGTCTTTAGTCCGCCATTTGGCTACCATTGCAACAAACACCCATAGGGACGGGTCTGCATTAATACGGGGTGACCACATCGAAGCACCATGGAGAGTTTCGCCTTACTGATGGCCATTCTCATGGGAATCAGTCTATCAGCAGCATCTGGATTCAGAGTCTTCTTGCCCCCATTCCTTCTCTCAATCGTAGCTAGACTCGACCTAGTTTGGTTCATGGACCTAAATCTAACAGGTACTCAATTCGAATTCTTCACCTCGACTCTAGCCATCATTATCCTAGGCATAGCGACCATCGCCGAGTTCGCTGGATACTATGTAACTTGGATAGACAGCGCCTTGGACACAATTGCAACTCCTGCTTCGATTATTGCCGGAATCGCAATGACAGCCATAGTCCTTGAAGGGACTGATCCAATCATCCAATGGGTCATCGCTGTTATCGCTGGAGGTGACATCTCGGCAACAATCCAATCAGCCACTGTGGCGACCAGAGGACTGAGCTCTACCTTTACCTTCGGATTAGGAAATCCTGCGATTGCTACCGGTGAGAATGTGGCTAGCATAGCGCTAACTCTGATTGCAATTCTAATTCCATTCCTCTCAGCCTTCGTGGTTATCTTACTAGTGGCCCTGTTGGCTAGAATTAACAGGAAGAAGAAAAAAGAAGAAGATCAGTGAAGGGACTCGAGAAACTCCTGTCCCCCCATGTACGGTCTAAGCACTTCGGGAATAGCGACACGACCATCTTCGGTCTGATTTTGTTCCATGATAGCCACCAGTGCTCGACTAGTTGCGATTGCAGTCGAGTTGAGAGTGTGTACAGCCTCGTTTCCTTCGGAAGTTCTGTATCTCATTCTCAGTCTATTCGCTTGGTAGTCGGTACAGTTGGAGCACGAGACCACTTCCTTGTACTGCCCCGCTCCGGGAAGCCAGGCTTCAAGGTCGTACTTTCTGGCAGCCACAGTACCCATGTCACCGGTGCAGATGTTGACTACTCGGTAGTGCAGTCCCAGACTGTCCCACATGTCCACGGCATTGGTCAGCAGTTCCTCATGGTAGCCCCACGAATCATCGGGATGGGAGATGACTATCTGCTCGACCTTAGTGAACTGATGCACCCTCCAGATTCCCCTGTCAGAAAGCCCGTGCGCTCCGACCTCGCGGCGGAAGCAGGCAGAGACCCCGACGAGTTTGATTGGCAGCTCGCTAGGCTCAATCACCTCGTCCATTCGCATGGCAGTGAGGGGATGCTCACTGGTTGCGATGAGGTAGTACTTGTCGGGCTCAATACCGTACATCACGGTCTCGAAATCTGCCAAATCAGTGACTCCCTCGTAGGCCTCCCTGTTCATCATCAGGGGCGGCTGGACGAGGGTATATCCGCGCTGCATCAGGAAGTCCGCGCCGTATTGCTGCAAAGCCATCTCCAGTCTGGCTAGGTCGCCTTGCAGGAAGTAGAACCTGCTACCGGCCACCTTGGCCCCTCTAACTTGGTCAACCCAGCCGTTCATCTCAATCAGGTCATTGTGGTTCCTAGGCTCGAAGCCGAGATCTCGCTTCTCGCCGTGCATGCTGTGCAGAGTGTTCTTTTGGTCATCCTCGCCGATTGGAACTTCCTCGTGCAGGATGTTCGGTATACCCATCCTCAGGGCATCCCTCTTGGCCAGATAGTCGTCTGAGAGTTCAGATAACTCGTCTATGCGGGCGCCGATGTCGGCGACTTCGGTCAGAATCCTTTCTGCGGCATCGGAGTCGCCTGACTTCTTGGCCTCGCCGATTCCTCTGGCCGCTTCGTTGCGAGCCTTCCTGAGTTGGTCGGCCTCGTATCTCGCCTTGCGCCATTCCTCGTCCAGTCTGATGACCTCGTCTATGTTGTCGTAACTTAGACCTCGCCTGTCATGGTCAGCACGGATGATGTCCGAATGCTCCCTGAACATACTGATGTCTAGCATGATGACCGGCCCGAGGGGCCGGTCCGCGAGCCTTCAACCAATCGGACATTACTCAGAAGAAAGACACGTCCTGCCACAGAGCGGCAGGACCTACGAAGATGAGACCGGTAATCAGGTAGCCCAGAATGCTGCCACCGTTAAGCAGAGGCAGCCCCGCCTGAGCCTGCCCACGAGCCACCTGAGTCATCAGTGCAACATAGCCACACAAGCCACCGAACAGAGTGCCGAGACCGACTGCCAACGCATCGCTGTACATCGGGATGCCCCAGATTGTATTGATCTCAGCACCGGTCTCAGGCAGGAATGAGACTGCCGAGATGACTAGCATCCCGGGGAAGATTACATCTCCCAGACCCATGAACAAAGCATCTCTGCCGCCCTTCTTCGGCTTGACATTCGGTGCAGGATCATCCCAGTCCATATCTTCGACAGGCTCGCTTTGCATCACACTGTCCTCCTCCTCGATGAAGGAGTAACCCTTCTCCTTAGGAGCCACCAGAAGAACAGGTAGCTTGTTCTTAATCATAGCATCAGCGAGTTCTAGCATGTGCTTGCTACTGTTCACAGCCCAGTGATCGTAAATCGCTGCTGCTACCATGAACGCGATAATTAACACGGGTACGAATGAGATTCCAATCAGGGTGATTACACCAGCTCCCACAAGAACGCCGACCGTGTTGACAACATACCATTCTGGATATTTCACCAACAGTACCATCAAAGCCACGCTGGCTGCTACCGAGGTAAATATCACAATATTAGAAGACGAAATCCCAAGCAGCCAAAACAGCAGAGAGATGTAAGGGACAAGGATGTAGAACAGGCTCATTCCCAGAGCTAAGATTACGATTCCCTTGATGATGTAGTCCAGACCCTTGCGCGCGAGCCAGATGATGGCCACGGTGAAGATCAGGATTAACATCATCTCCATGGCGACATATCCACCCTTGGATGCTCCTTCTTCACCGAATGCCCTAGCCTCAGGGATGTCGTAGAGAGGTTGGATACTGAGTCCCAGTAGAATCGTGCCTACGAACATCCCACCCATGCTGAGCATCGAGGCCCACTGCTGGCTCATCACCTCAAGGATGCCCTCGGACTCTCCATCCATGCCCCCACGAACTTCAAGGGCCATATCACCTTGACCCGTTCACGCACACCAGCGATATGCAGGAGGAATCGACATCGATTCGCGAGAATGGCTAGATTCGCGCATCTCGATGGGGATGAAATTGGGCTTGGAGAACTGCCAGACCCTGCTTTCAAGGTTGGACGACCCCCACCTCGACTTTCCTTCGATTCACGTGGCGGGCAGCAACGGCAAAGGATCGCTCTGCGTTCAGCTCTCCGCTGCCGCTACTGCAAGCGGGCTTACGACCGGTCTGTTTACCTCACCTCACCTCGTGACTGTAGAGGAGCGCATCAGAATTGACGGCAGGCCGATTACGCCAGATGAATTCGACAGAGCCCTAGATAGGGTGAGAGAAGCATCAGAGCAGGAGCCCGAATGCAGTCCTACTTACTTCGAGACCACTTTTCTGGCATCCATGCTGATATTCAGCGAGGCCGGGGTCGAGCGAGGTATCATTGAGACAGGTATGGGAGGCAGATTGGATGCGACCAGATTGGTCGATGCCGACCTATGCTTCCTAACCACCGTGTCTATGGAGCACAGTCAATTCCTCGGCGAGACGCTTCGTGAGATTGCCTTTGAGAAAGCATCAATCCATCGGCCCGGAGTCCCGATAATCGCAATGGAGCACGATGACTCCGGTGTAAGAGAGGTCATAGAGGAAATAGCAGGCACTGACCTCACTTGGTGGGTAAGTGATGCTTCGACTCCATGGGAGAGCTACGCATCTATGGTGCGCGAAGCAGCGAGGATTCTCGGATGGTCGACCGGTTCAGCCGACTGCATTTGGCCGGGCCGTTCTCCCGGCTTCGGCAGCGACTGGGTTGA
>CAXEUQ010000034.1:0-8111 GCA_963999425.1 uncultured Candidatus Poseidoniales archaeon
TGCAGATTGATCTTGAGATCTCTAATCATGGTAACCGACTGCTCGACCTACAACCATACCTCAGGAGTATACCAGGAGGGTGGTCAGTGACCGATGGACTCGACTCAATCGCTGTCGCTGCAGGAGAATCCACTACAGTACAGTTGTCCCTTGAGGGGAATGGGGCTGCAGTCAGCGGAGAATTGGAGATTCGATTCGCTACCGAGGATGGCTTCTCTTTCGACTGGAACAGGACTCTGAATGTGCTGTCGGGCGCCATTCCTGTGTTGGAGTTCTATCAGATAGCCCTACCAGATGGGACTTCGGCAAATCATCCCCTTGGTATACCCAGCCATCCCGTCGGTGGCCTCGGCTTCGACCTCGCTTGGACCGTAACAAATACCGGCTCAACTACCTGGAGGCCCGAGACCTACATTGAGGTTCCCGATGAGGATTGGGAATCAACTTGCACAGCACCTTCAACACTTGCGCCTGGAGCGAGTTCAACAATCTGGTGTACAGTCATCATACCCCTGTCAGCCGAGGCTGGAACCGAACCAGAAATCAGACTAGTCATGCAAGGAGAGGGAATTGTAGTAAGCTACCCCATCTCTCTGATTGTGGATCAGGTAGACAGAGTCACTTGGAGACTCATTTCCCAAGCAACTGCCCACGAGGGATACCCAGCGACCCTGCAGATTGAGGTAGAGAATACCGGTAACTCACAGATTTCGGACATCTTGCAAGTAACAGGGCCAAATGGATGGAATCCGCTGATTCTTGATGGCATAGTCCTGAATCTGGCACCTGGCGAAATCAGAACCCTTCAGGTAGGCTTCACCCCAGACTCTGGTAGCGACGGAACTCTAGTTGTCAGCATCGCCGATACTCAGGGTATTGTCGAAGGATCCTCTACATCTCTGGAGATCGATGTCCTACCAGCCGTAGTTGCAGACGATTCCTCATTTCTTGAGATGCTGTTGATAGCTCTGGTGGCAATAGCTTTGATTGCTGGAGGCATCTATCTATACACTCGCAGAGACGACTCCTCTAGCCTACTGAACTCCGATTCTCTGAATCGAATAGCAGACTCGCTAGGAATGGCAGAAAATGAACAGAAAGATACCAGTGGAATCCCTTGTTGGATCTGTAGTGGAGATATCGCGATTGGAGAGGCTTGGGCCTGCTCAGAGTGTGGCGCTAGATACCACAGAGCGGGACAGGTTGCTGGATGCGATGTGGTTTCAATGGGCAACTGCCTGCACTGTGACGCCCCATCTGACGAGTTAATCGAAGCCTAAGTGAATCGCGACCCTAGGGGGTCGCGTGGCCCGAAGTCCTTAGAGGGGCGATATTCTCGGAGTTCCTATGAGTCACAACAGGTCGACCCCCGTTCTGGTAGCGATTCTACTCATCTCACTGGCTTCTCCTTTGGCCTCTGCAGAGGTATCAGTGGCCCTCTCAGCCAGTCCTACTGCCCAAGAGGCGACTACAGATGATGAAGCTGAGTATGACATCATCGTGACAAACGATGGGGATGAGGATATCACCGTCTCATTGAGCACTCAGCAAGGCAACGATTGTAATGGCTTCACATCCACTCTGGAGACCTTCCAGGTTTCTGTCGACGAAGGCAGTTCCGAGACGGTCCTTCTGACAGTCTCGGTTAATGACCAAGCCGATGGAGAATGCGAGACCACGGTGAACGCTCAGGCGACTGGGACCGGCGTGGGCACTCCAGCCAATGACGATGTCACGGTGACCACCACAGCCGGAGATGGAGGAGGTCTGTATTCGGTTAGCCTGTCGACCGATGAGCAACTCAAGACCTACGACGGAGATACCACCGGATCGGACAGTGTGACTTGGGATGTGGATGTAGAGAACAATGGAGAGCAACAGGCGAATGTACAACTGGAGATGACCTCGGACAGCGATTGCGAGTCAGATACACTGGATGCCACAGTAGATCCACAAGTAGTGCAACTCGAACCAGAGGACACTGAGACTGTCGAAGTCACGGTAGACATCCCCGATGGAAGCTCAACCGAAGCCGGTGACCACTGCTTCATCCTCAAGGCTACTGTGACCAACGACCCTAATGCTGCTGATCAGGCCGAGGATAACCTGACTCTAACTCTGAAGGTACCCGAGCGAAAAGAGTGCGACCCCAATCTGCAGTTCACCTCGCACAGCCTCGATCCCGGAGACTCGGCCACAAATTCATTTGAGGTCGAGAACATTGGAAATACCGAATGGACAGTCACCGCAAATGCTCAGGCTCAGAACTCAGATCATGACATTTCAGGGTGGGTCGACTTTGACAACCCTCTGAGTAAACTCCTCTCAGAGCCAGGAGGCTCGCAAGACAGCCATACGTTCACGTTCAGCGTGACTCCAGATGACTCGGTCGAGTCCGGAACCCAAGTCGGAATCAAGATTCAGGGTCGTGCCGGGACTTCTGTGGGCTGCGAGCAGATTCTGACAGTCACGGTGGGCCAGAGTCACGACGCCTCTCTTTCTCTGAGCAAGAACAAACTGAGCAATGTCGAGCCCGGTTCATCCGATACCCTGTCTGTCCAGATTACCAATCAGGGTAACGGCATGGAGACCATGTCTGTGGGAGCAGAAGGACTGCCTCCAGGTTGGCAGGTCTCATTCTCCCAAACATCAGTGACTGTAGGCAGTGCTAACTCAGGAAACAACAGAGAAACCGTCACCGCCGAAGTCTTCGTTCCCGAGGATGCTAGCGCGGTCGAGGATACCGTGATCTCCTTCACGGTTGGAAGGGGAGGAGGTAGCGAACCATACGACTCCAAGGACCTCACCGTCTCGGTAGCTGCCAAGCACAGTGTAACGACCTCCATACTCTCCACTCAGCAGACCGGACGCTCTGATCAGACAGTCCAGTTCCCAATCGAGGTCACCAACTCCGGCAACATCCAAGACACATTCAAGTTGCAGGCCTGCGACCCGAGCGATCAGACAGGTTGCAACTCACCGATGTGGGAATCCTCCTTCTCTGATTCCGAGGGCAATGCAATCACGCAGATAGTTCTCGACCCCGGACAGAGGCAGACGGTATACCTCGATGTGCTGGTAGAAGGAGAGGAGGATGCGGATTCAGCGAGCGTCCTAGCCCGAATAGCGATTTACGGCACCAATGTAGCGGATGAACACACCGTTACTGTAGTAGTGTCGAACTACAATTACGCCATGGCAATTTCTCCACAGAACCCCGGAGAGATACCCGATCAGATTCAGGCAACCCTGCCTCCAGGGGGGACCATTACAACCGCGTTCTGGGTTGAGAACACCGGCGACTACCCCGGTGGTGACACCGCTGTAATCACCGTCTCAGGTATGGAGTCCTCCGTCCTCAGGTCGATGACTGTAGAGGGAGTCGAGATTGAAGGCACCTTCTCAATTGGAAATGGAGAGAGAGTCCTTCTAGAGGTTCATTTGGAAGTGTCTGAGGGAGTAGCAAACGGAGTCTCTGGTGTTATTGAGGTCGGCGCATCTTCGCAGAAGAACACAGCCCAGAAGACTACGGTCGACATAGTCATCGAGATTATGACTGTACACGATTTGAGATTCACTCTTGAGGGGGAGGACACCAAGAGCGCAGAGTACCCAGACAAGGCCTATTTCACACTCTTCATCACTAATCACGGCAATGTAGTGGAGGATGTCGAGGTGCTCTCGAGCGAATCCCTGAGAGGGTGGACGGTGAATGTCGATTTCGATGAATTCGAACTGGCCCCTGGTGAAACTAGAGAGGTCCAAGTCAGTGTCACACCTCCCAGTGAGTTGCTCGAAGACGACACCTACAGATTCACTGTGACTGTACAGCCCGAGGGACTCCCTGTAGCAGGTGAGCCGATAGATCTGGAAGTTACATCAGTAATGCCTTCGACTTTCATCGGACTCTCTGAGGAAGCGACTCAGATGCTGGTTTACGGCTCAATCGTATTAGGTTCGATTCTAGTCATCGTGTTATTCTTCCGTTCTCGGGCGGAGAACCGAAGAATTGCCGAAGTGCTGGAAAACCAGTTCGATGACTGACCGATACTCCGGATTTCAGTCCGGATAGGCTTATTGCCCCTATTCAGGTGCAATGACCCGTCGGTCCCATAGGGACCGCCGGGTGTAACCTATGTCCTCTGTTCCCGAAGCCTATGTCGCTGTGGCTGTAATGACCTTGGTGGGAATCGGTTTTCCCGTTGGGAGTTTCATCGCAGCCGAGTTGCTCAGACCGAGAAAATCACCCAATGACCCCACCAAGCTACGTTCGTGGCTGCTGCCCGGATACGAGACCGACCAGAGCCTGTACATCCGCAGGGACTCGACTTACGAGTGCGGTGCAGAGCCTCTGGGAGAGGCCCACATCAACTTCCACTTCCAGTACTACTGGTATGCCATCATCTTCCTCGTTTTCGATATCGCATTCATGTTCCTCGCCTTTGGAGGAGTCATCGCAATCCAAGATGGCATGGCTGACAGCGAGATGATTGGAGCTCTCGCCACTCTCACTGTTTTCACAGTCCTAATGGGGCTAGGAGTGTGGCATGTCTTCCGCAAGCGAGGGAGAATATACATCTGAGGTGGATTATGACAGAAGACGGACAGAATTACTCGGTTTTCAACAGCAGAATGTTGGTCGATGTGGTAGGCGATGTTACCGACGAGGCACTCAAGGCGAGTCGGATGAAGGATGTAATCGGAGTCCTAGCGGGCCGAGTATTCAATTGGGGTCAGAGAAAGTCCCTGTTCCCACTTCATCTAGGAATCAAATGCTGCGCTCTTGAGATGGCAGCAGCGGGAGCGAGCAGATTCGATGCTGAGCGCTTCGGCGTCTTCTTCAGATCGAGCCCAAGACAGTGCGACGTCCTTCTGGTGAACGGCCCAATCAGCAAGAAGTTCGCAGACCCGATTGTGAGGCTATGGGAGCAGATGCCCGAACCCAAGTGGTGCATCGCCATGGGCGAGTGCGCAATCTCAGGGGGACCTTACTTCCAATCATACAATGTTCTCGAGGGAGTCGACACCGTGATTCCAGTCGATGTCTACATCCCCGGCTGTCCACCTAGACCCGAGGCGCTTATCGACGGCTTCGACAAACTCCGTCAGAAAATCATCCGTATCGGCGTCGATGTGGATGATGTCAGGCCCGAGTCAGATGCTCCAGTAATCATCGGTGACGAGTGAGGTGATTCAATGGGTAAGATAGTCTCAACTGCAGTCCAGAAGAATGCTGCTGAGGTCATAGTCAACTCGATTTCGGAGTTAGATGGAGTCGAGGCAGAACTAGTAGAACGCACAAGCGGAACACATCCTCGCAATGTGGTAGTCGCTAACTCGTCTCCTGAGAGTTGGAGAAGTCTGGCAGAGAAGTTGTACTCTGACCACGCAGTCGACCATTGCTCGATGATTACCGGGATTCACTGGCCAGAGCGAGACGACGACCGCAAGTGGGAAGTCGTCTACCACTTGCTGAGGACAGGCGTCAGGGACCCGCCTTCACATGATGGCGTGGTCCAACCAATCATTGTCAACCCCTCAACTGTCAGGGGGTTCGGAACTCCTGTGGAAATTGAAATCCATGTCCATCTCGCAGATTCGAGAACTCCCTCAGTTGATTCTGTCCAAGACATCTGGATTGGAGCGGATTGGAACGAGAAGGAGACTTGGGATCTAGTAGGCATAGACTTCGATGGTCATGAGGGAATGAGGCGAGTACTTCTGCCGCACGAGACCCCTAGGGGATACCACCCTCTCCAGAAGCAGCACAATCTGAGGTATCACGGATTCGAAGAGATGTACGACGACGCCCAGGGCTTCATGCGCAAGCCCGAGGACGTTGGCAAGATAAAGTGAGGTGAGAATATGGCAGAGATGTGGATTTCCATGGGTCCCCAGCACCCCATGACCCACGGTCTATGGACACTCAAGGTGAAAGTCGACGGAGAGACCGTCGTAGACACCGAGCCGGACCTAGGATACATCCACCGCGGAGTAGAGAAGATTTGCGAGGCTCGCGACTTCACCCAGATTACGACCTACTGCGATAGGCTGTGCTATGCTAGCGCAAACACATGGTCACACTCCTACATCTACGCAGCGGAGGATTTGCTTGAGGTAGAGGTTCCAGAGAGAGCGGAGTACATCCGACTCATCGCCATCGAGATTCAGCGTATCGCCAGCCACCTGATGTGGCTAGGTGCATATGGTCCGGATATCGGCAATCTGTCGATTATGGTCTGGTGCCTCAGGGAGCGTGAGATGATGATGGATCTACTGCAAGAACTAGGCGGATCTAGGATGCATTACAACTTCCCTAGAGTCGGTGGCGTCAAGCGCGACCTGCCTTACGGCTTCGCACAGCGAGCCCGCGCCAAACTCAAGTTGTTCCTCAACAGGATTCAGGAGTATGAGGCACTCTACGACGAGAGCACCATCTTCCTCGTCCGCAGTCAGGGAGTCGGCTACGCCAAGCCCGAGGAGATGGTCAACCACGGTGTAACCGGACCTAATCTGAGAGCTGGCGGAGTAAACTACGACGTTCGCTGGGCTCACCCTTACTCGGTCTACAGCGAACTAGACTGGTCTGCTCCTGTCGAGCGCTCTTCAATCAAGGGAGCAGATTGCTATGACCGCTACAGAGTCCGAATCGAGGAGATGAGGGTCAGCGCATCGCTGGCTCTGCAAGCGCTCGACAAGATTCCCGGTGGAGCCGACACGCATTATGAGCCGGAGGACCCGATGATTCTCGCTAAGGCTCCCAGCAGGGCTCCTGAGGGAACCACTGGAGCACACCACTTTGAGGACAGCAGAGGCGAGTCGATGTTCTACATCGCAGGAGGAGGAGAAGCTAGAGGAAAGCAGCCGTACAGAGTCTCTATCCGCTCACCGATATTCATCACAATCCCATTCGCAGCCAAGTGCATGATTGGCTACAAGGTAGCGGACATCCCGGCGATTATGGGTTCATTCGATCCTTGTATCGGGGAGACTGACAGGTGAGAGCATGACGAGCAGCGATTGGTTGAACATCGTCGGCTGGACCGAATCTATCACCAGTTGGTCTATGGACAACGTGCACGACCTGATGCCATCCGAGGATATCGATCTTCAGGTCACAATTCCGAGCACTTGGGCGTGGCCCGATCCGATTACAATCGGTCCAATCTTCAACATGCAAGACGGATTCGCCAGCATCCAGCCGGCTCTGGAGTCTTTCATGAATGCCACAATCATGTGCACAGTAGTCTTCGGCATGATGATGACAACGATGTTGGCTATTCCATACATCGAGAGGAAGTTCATCGGTCGCTTGATGGACAGGCTCGGTGCTACCACCACTCTGAGGAGTGTCTGGGTCGGAGAGAGTGGCGTTACTGCGGGAGAGTGGTGGAACAAACTGCCCTTCGGAATCGGAGCCCCAATCGGCTGGGGAATAGGTGCACTCAACAAGACATGGGGCAACTCGCACGAGTTGGAGACTGTATCTAGAGTCAACAACAGGAGTTACCACGGCTATTGGTTCCTGCTGCCCGGATTCTTCCAGGCCTTCGCTGATTTCTTCAAATTCGCAACAAAGGAGCACATCGTTCCCAAGGATGCCGACAAGGTGGTCTTCGAGGTAGCCCCTGTCATCATCCTCTCTACTACAGTCATGGTGTTCGCATTCGTGCCATTCGGACCTCACATCTATGCGGCAAATCCAGAACTTTCATTGATTTTCATGATGGCAATATTCGGCGTTGCCCCCTTGGGCGTGTTCTTCGCCGGCTGGGCTTCCAACAACAAGTACACACTCATTGGAGGAATGCGCTCAGCGGCCCAACTCACTGCCTATGAGATTCCCCTTCTCATCACGGTGCTGGGCGTAGCTGTACTCAGCGGCTCGTTCAATATCATCGAGATTGTAGACTTCCAGATAGGAAGAGACGAGGGCAATGTCTGGAACCTCTTCATGATGCCTCTAGGGGCTCTTCTCTTCCTCGTCACCATGATTGCTGAAGTCGAGAGGATTCCCTTCGACATGCCCGAGGCCGAGGCCGAGCTGGTAGAGGGCTGGTGGACGGAGTACGGCGGGATGCGCTGGGGACTCATGTTCGCAGCCGAGTACC
>CAXEUQ010000035.1:0-7950 GCA_963999425.1 uncultured Candidatus Poseidoniales archaeon
GCAACTGGAGAGCCCCAGAAGTAGGGCTATGGATGGACTTCGAGGACTTCGATGGAGATGGGCAGCCAGACAGTGGTACAACTGGGAATGAGAATGGAGGAAGGGCCTCATACATCCACTATGCCGAGCCAATAGACGAAATGGTAGATGCCACTCATCTTGGCTACCCTTCTGGCAAGATTCACATGACTATCATAGCCACTGAAGTCCTAGAGACCACAGTTGGCACAGGGATGGCTTACCTTCTGGACACTACTCCCTATGAGGTTGTGAACGGGAATGTAAGATTCCTGCCCCAACTCATCCACGGTTGGGAGACCCCATTCGCAGATCACCACTTCATCCCAGGTGGAGAAGAGTGGTTGCTATTCAGCCCGCACAATGTTGACACACAAGTCTTCCAAACCGGATTGCCTGGGCTTCCGGATACGAGTCATGGAGGAGCTTGGGATGCTCGAATTTACCTATCGAGTTACCATGCCGGACTGTGGGTGGTCGATATTGAGACTCTGATGCTCGCTGGATTGTCTGAAGGTAACAAGACGGATGCTCACATGGATGCTACAGTAGGCTTCCATTTGCCACACGGAGAAGATGGTGTGCCCCTAGACAGTTCCTACTACGATTTCGGATGGACACCGTTCCTCTGGGCGGCCGAGTATCACAAGGGATACACCTACTTGTCATGCATTACAACTGGACTGTATATTGTCCAATTGGACATAGACCAGCCGTATGGGAGTTGATTTATCGCCCTAGCGCGTAGCGCTCGGGCGACCGGTGCATTGAACAACTGACCGATAGCGTCGCCGGGCGGGGTGGCAACTTGGTTAGTGGTACTAATGCAAGGATGGCGCTAATGGTGACACGTGTCGCGCTGGCCCCGCTCTCAGGGTGTCTCTCATTCATCGGAGATTCTGATTCGGATGGTGGAGGGTATACTTGGATTGATCCTGTTATCGAGGTCGAGGACGCTAACCACTCGCACAACGACCTTCTAGCTCATAGGCTGTCCACACCCAATGCCCGATTAATCGACTATCACAATCTGAACTGTGATGGCAACGTCAAGCCGCCTGCTGAGTTGGACGACACAATGGGTAGGCCATGCAAAGAGGAATTCAAGAATGTCGCACCAACGCCGGGCGACAATTCCGAGATTGCAATAGAGGGCAACTTCGACGAGGATTGTGAAATCTACGCCGATGGGACTGGGGGTTGCTATGCTTATGTCTCCAGTTACAACCAATTCGAAATCCTCGATATCAGTAATCCGAATAACATCGTTCTACTTTCTACCTACTACGCCGAAGTCGCTAGGATGATCGACATCAAGGTCACACCAGACAATAACTGGGTACTGGTCAACCATGAGCTCACGAACAGCGAACTGGACCCAATTCCCAATGACGATGATGCCAACAGTGGGATGAATAGACTCGATGTGATTTATGTCGGAGACAAGACCAGTCCTGTCAAGGTCGCTGAGTGGAATAATCCACCTGCGGGTTTCCACAATCAGGATCTGCATGTTTACTGTGATTGGGATGGAGCAATAGATCCACGAGAGGAGTGTAGCCTATTCCTGTTCGGAGCCGACCCCTATCCCGAGATGGTCGAGGGCAGCTCTGGAACCTTCTACAAGGGCACTCAGGTGTTCTATGTCCCACTCGGACTTGAGTCTTGGTTGCCCAACCAGAATCAGGAGCAGCAGAATTCTAGCAGAGAAATCATTCGTTGGGGAGGTTACACTCCTGAGCCTCACACCACCTGTGGTGGTTCAATTTTCAACCACGACAACGTGTTCTTCATCCACCCTATAACCAAGCAGAAGCTTCTGGTTGTATCCTACTGGGGAGCGGGTTTGAGACTGGTCGATGTTAGTGACCCTCCTACAGTTGCAGATCCCTTGGGAGTCTTCTGGCCGCCCGAAGTAGGGCGCTGGCTGGGCTGCCCGACCGGTGACTCGGGTTGGTACGGGCCCGATGGAGGGGGCCATGCTGGCATGACTGCCGAAGAATGGCTAGATGCCAATCAGGGTAATGACAACATCCACTATGCTGTCCCTCAGGATTACCTGATATGTTCGGGAGTCAGTGAGATGGATCCAATGGATACTTGGCCTGACAAATGCGGAACCGGACCATCTGATTCTACCTATGGAGAGAATTGGAGGCATTACACATACATCGCTCCAGAGTATGGTTCCAACGCCAACCACACGGGCTACATCTGGACTATAGACACCACAGACCCGGCCAAGCCGTTCTTAGTCTCCAAGTGGAGGCTACCCGGCGAGGGTATTCTGGCGAATGGAAGCAGCCACCCGCAGCATTACATCCCTGGCGGCTATATCTTCAGCCCTCACAACGGGGACACCGGTCACAATGGACACGTTTACTGGACACACTATCACGCTGGTGCTTGGATTACTGACCACGGTCATATCTGGGATGAATTGGTTTGGGAGAATGGCTATCCTGAACCCGATCGAGGATTCCAAGCGATTAGTGAATTGGCACCGACCCATACAATTGGTTACTACCTTCCAGCGGGCCCGCCTTGGCTGGACGACCCCGCTGAGGACTTGGGCTACGACATGGCTGATTGCTGGGCTTCTTGCATGATTCCATTCGATTGGGGACTGCAGTACGACCCTCGAGGATTTGTTTTCATCTCCGAGATGGTTAGTGGAGTCTATGTGGTTCAGTTCGACGAGGATTACGACCCTCGCTACCACTACCCGGCACTATGGCAGGCTGAGGCTAGCGATGAATGAATCCAGACTCGTCATTAGGGTGCTAGTGCTTGGCATCGTTGTCGCACTTGTGATGCCTACTGCTGCAGCACACGGGGCCGACACCTTCTCTTTCATCATGAGGAACGAAACCGTACAGCCCAACTCTGCGCAAGTGTTACAGAATGATACTCTAGTCTTCTACAACACTGCTGATTACAATCGTAGCGTTCTGCTCGATGTAGATGATGACGGAGTTGAGGAGTTCGACTGTATTGCCGGGCCTTACGACTCATTGAATACATCTGACGAGTGCTACCTATGGCTCGACCCGGTGAATTGGAGTGCTGGTAATTACGAAATCAGAATCATTTCCAATGGGACGTTGTGGAATACAATCTCCATCAATGTGCAATTGGACAATCACACAGAAGTCGGCCCTCCTGATGGTTTCGTTTTCGAACCAGAACCGCAAGAGGCTCAAAAGGAGGGTTTGGAGAGGTTTTTCCTGAGTGCTGCAATTCTGCTTGGCGGGGCTGCTGCACTGCTGCGAATATCTAGGAGTGGAGGTGAGGAGGAATGAGGCGATTGCTAACTCTGTTAGTTGCGAGTTGTATATTGATGGCGGGATGTCTTGGTAGTGAGGAAGACATCTTCTACGGTGATGACATCAACCCGCCAGTGCCGGTCGAGGACTTCATCCTAGTAGATGAAAATGGAGAGTACTTCTCATTCTCGGAATTTGAGGGTAAGGTGGTTGTAGTCGCTTTCATGTTCACTAGGTGTCCTGACATCTGTCCAGTAGTTAGTGCCAACATGAACTACGTCTCTCAGCAGTTGGGCGATTTGTATGGCACTGAAGTTGCAATGCTATCGATTACTGTGGACCCATGGAGAGACAATTCAACAATCATGCACTCCTATGCCGAGCAGCGTGGACTCGCTTGGCCTCACCTTACCACGGCATCAGGAGACCTAAGCGACTTCTCTGATCTTTCAGATGTGTGGTCGAACTTCGGAGTCGGTTTGGAGACCAACGCATCCGACCTTGACTCAGACAGAGTAGCTGACCTGTTCGATGAATGTCCGAACACACCAGAGGGAGAGGAGGTCGATGATCGGGGCTGTGGACTGGAGACACAGCAGTCCGAGGGAGATGTCTCGGTCAAGCACCACCCGCTAACCTACTGGGTCGACCACACTACGGGGACGATAATCGTCGATAAGCAGATGCAACAGAGAGTCTGGTGGGGAGATGCGGACTGGATTCCAGAACTTGTTCTAGAGGATATATACAAATTATTGGAGGAATGAGATGAACAAGCCGATTATCTCCATACTACTCGGACTTACCTTGCTTCTACCTGGTTGCATGGGCGATGAGACCGAGTTGATTGGAACCGAGTTCATCGACCCTCCAGATGCACCTGACTTCACCCTATTGGACCAGAACGGAGATTTGTTCACATTCTCTGATCTTGAAGGAAAAGTGATTGTTGTAGCCTTCATCTACACTTCATGTCCCGACATATGCCTCATCATCTCAGCCAACATGCTCTATGTCAAAGAGAACCTAGGTTCGTATTCTGAGGATGTAGTATTCGTTTCTGTCACCATAGATCCGGCAAGGGACACAGTAGCCCACCTTTCTGAGTGGACTGAGCAGATGGGGTACGATTGGTACCATCTGACACATTCAGCCCACGTTCTTCAGGAGGTTTACAGAGATTGGAATGTGGTTGTGGATAACGAGCATATAGCTGCGAGTGAGCCTCCATCAGAGAGTCTTGTCAGAGTGGCGGTTCTCAATCCGGATAACAGCTCAATTGTAGTAGACAGTCCCTGTCAGGGACCTACCCTAGCGAATTGTTTCGAGAACGGTTCGCAATTGATGGAGTATGCAATGGGCAGTGCCAACATCAGTTACGATCCCGCTCAGGGTCTGATTGGAGATTGGCAAGAAGAGGGTAACTGGACTTGGGTTCTGCACCTTTGGGATTCATCCAATGAGAGTTGGGTCGAGGCCGGAACAGATGATCCTAGTACCTTAGCTGCCGATTCAGATTCCCACATGGCTTGGATTGCCAGCAGTGCACAACTGAGCATGGCACCTCCCGGAGAAGATTGTAACGGCCATGGTTGGATTATGGGCTCGGGAGCGAGTGCACACTGCATGTGCGATGACGGCTGGGACAGGGCCTCAAATGACTGGCTGTCCTGTGTCCCAGAAGGGAGCGTTTCTGATGATCAAGGTGAAGTTGACCCGCACGAGCAGTCTCTTGGAGAATACGAAGTTGGCCACTCTACTGTGACTTACATTATTGACAAACAATTGAGAAAGAGGGTCGCATACTCGGGAATATACTGGGATGCTGACGCCTTCCTACACGATGTCATGGCCCTCAGCGATGAGTGACCTCATCAGCGGGCTTGGATGCGATTCTTGCGAGTCACTAATCAACTATGACTTCAAGGCTGAGGCATGAGTGATGACGATGGAGTCGGGCGCTCTCTGTTCCTAGCCGGACTCATGCTGGTGAGCGTGATGGTGGGAATTCTGTTCTTTGATATCCAGCAGGAAGGAGAGAACTTGGCTCCTGAGATTGAGGGAGATATTCCCTCCACAATCATCTTTGGTAGCGTAGACTCGCTTCATCTGAGTATTACTGACGAGGAGATGCTTGGCCTGAATGTGACTGTGACTTTGAATGGTGACGATATTCAGAATCTGATGGATGCTGACGGCAATCTGATAATCGATATCTCAGAGTTGGGAGTTGGAAGTCACAGCCTCAAGGTGGATGCAGTAGACAGTCTGGGACAGGAGTCCAAGTGGACTGCGGGATTCAGAATTGAATATCCTGACGAGGGGTATACAGTAATTGTAGTCAGTACTAACGAGATATTTGTTGAACGTGGAAATGGCACTACTCTAGCAGGAGTATTGGTACACCAGAACATGGATACTTGTGAATTGGATTGGTCTGATGGAGATATTGAGGAATTCAGTCTCAATCTTCCATTCGACGATGATGGGAGATTCGAACTCAGCTTTTCTGAAGTGCAGGAGAACATGACAGTTTCAATCAGAGGGACTTGTGGGACTTGGGTAGATAGTATCGAGATCGAGACCTTGAACATCATAGTCACAGAATCGGATTCCGAGTGATTACCAAATTAGGTAGGAATCACAGAATTGGCATCCTGTCGAGCCTTTCCAAATCCGGTTGGTATAACTCCCGAATATCGTCCAATTCAAGCACGAGCATAGCCAGCCTCTCAAGTCCCAGACCCCATGCACATACTGGCCACTCTGTTCCTAGGGGCTCTGTAACTTCGGGTCGGAATATGCCCGAGCCACCTAACTCCAGCCATTCTCCCTTCCAAAGTACATCTACTTCGACACTAGGCTCGGTATAGGGGAAGTAGGCTGGCCTGACTCTGACATCTGGGAACCCCATCTTGGAATAGAATGTCTTCAGTGTCGAAATCAGCATCGGTAGGTTCGCCTCAGGCTCGTGGATGATTCCCTCAATCTGGTAGAACTCTGGCAGGTGCGTTCTATCAATCGACTCCTGTCGGAACACCCTGCCGATTCCGAAAACCCTGCAGGGCTCATCTGGATTTTCTGCGATGTGGCGAACAGTATTCACCGTGGTGTGGGTCCTGAGCAGGGACTTCTTGGACTCCTCCTTGTCGAAATCTAGGCCCCATCCCTTGCTCCCCGTGTCGTGGCCGTGCTCGTGGACCTTGCTCCACAGATCCAAGTACTTCTCATCTACATCGACTTGGGCTGGCTCTGATAGGTAGAATGTGTCCTGCATAGTTCTAGCGGGGTGTGATTGAGGAATGAATAGAGCATCCATGTTCCAGCCGGCGGATTGGATGAAGTCACCCTCGATTTCTGAGAAACCCATCTCAAGGAAAATAGACCTAATCATCTCGATTAGGGCAATCATCGGATGAGGCCTTCCTCCCGAGGGCGTGGGTGCTGGGGCGTTGATATCGAACGGTTTGAAATCGGCATCTCGCCAAGCCTCGCTCTGTAGAAGTTCGGGAGTCACTTCACCAATCATCTCGACATCTTCTAATTCAGAGAGGTCGGAGTTCTTGCCTTGCTTGGTCAGAGACCATGTCCTTGAGACTCTGTCCTCCTGCACAATCAGTCCCTTCCTGCCAGAGAAGTGTGAGAGCATCTCTTCATCCAGATGGGACTGCTCCTTGGGGCCCTCGGATAGTGAATTGATGAAATCCGAACGTTTCTCAATCTCAGATACGATTCCTGATTCGTCGGTAATCACTAGTGTGCCTGACTCTAGAGTGCATCCCATAGCCTTCAGCAGGCCAACTCCCGGACCTGCCTCGTGGCGCTCGAGTGTAGATGATAGGGCTGACATAGTCCTGTCTTCTGGTTTCTGAGATACCAGCCAGTTCCAGATTCTAGTTTCTAGAAGGCCATCATTCGATGCTCTCCAGCCTTCCTCACCAAGACTCACTACAACTTCTCTGTGTACATTCGTTGCAATCGTTAGCATTCAATCATGCACTCGCTGCTAGGATGGACTCAGGACATTCTTTGATTGAACCAATTCTGGGAGATTTAGTGGCCCCTCTGCATGCTAATGGTAGAATTGATGTTTCCAAGTTGGCAGAGGTTACAGAATCTAATCTTGAGAGATGCAGAAGGAATTGTAAGCTTGGAAGATTAACGGTGACCGGTCCACTTCCTGGACTCGATTCACAATTGGCCTCAGGAGAGCAAGGAGAAATCGAAATCACAGGCCTAGAGAGATCAGGATTGACCGATGTCAACTGGAGAGTCTCAAGTATTCCAAGGCTTACTTCGTCGGGAACTCGTCGACCTCTATCTGTTCCATTTGATTCATTCAGTGTGGAAGAGGCCCAAGAGATGCCAGAGGACCAACTTTCTCAAAGATGGAGGGATGGCCCATCTAGTTCTGATAGATGGCACCCAGAAGGGACAAGCCTCAGGATGAGATTCTCATTGCCTCCGGGGACTTACGCTACAGTGCTAATGCGAGAGTTGATGAAATCGCCACTCGATCATTACTAATCAGAGACGCCCCATCTCAAGGGCCTCGATCTGTCCGATTAAGGGATTTAAGTCACGAACTCGGGTCTCAAAACCATCGCACCATAAGCCGCGACCAATAAGATGAATAGGGTCGTGCATGCCACAGTTAAATCATCGA
>CAXEUQ010000036.1:0-7880 GCA_963999425.1 uncultured Candidatus Poseidoniales archaeon
CAGCGCCATCGGCATTCAGGCCGGGCTCGCACTCTCGCCACTATTGGCCATAGTGGTTCTCGTTATGCTGGCCTCGGTTGGATTTGCGCTCGGAGAGATGTGGGTTCCGAAACCGAGAATGAAACTCCTAGGAGTCACTTGGGTAATCATCTCAATGAAGGTACTGTATGGCCTTGCAATTGAGCTCAATCGCTGGGATTACATCGAAATCGAAGCATTGGGTGTTCTTCTGCTGACTTTGGTGGTGCTCAATGTATTTGTTGCCTATCGTCATAATCACGATGCAATTGCTGCTCAGTCTACTCTTGTTCTGTTGGCAATTGGATCGACTGTTGGTTCAGTAGTGGGCGAGATTGGTGTCGCCGGAATGATACTGGTTGCTACAATTCTAGTCCATGGACTGGCTTTGCATAGACGGTCTGGAAATCTGGCTGCTCTCGGTGTGGCGGCATCTAATCTGTGGATTGGTATGCATGCGATTACAGGAGGCTTTGAGCTCGGGTCACTGAGGATACTCGCTTTGGAAGACTCGTTGCTCTTATTCCTGCTTCTGATGACAGTCTCGGCCATCAACGCCACCATGGCAGCCCGCTTCGCGCGCGAGGAGAATTGGTTCTCACAGGCGTTCAAGGCGGTCGGGCTGGGTCAGCCCGGGCTCTGGGGAGTCTCGGTCTCGATGGGTATGGTGGGCGCTCTGCTTGCCGTAGCTTCCAGTCGCGAGGATGTCGGATACGCGCTTGGAATGGTCTCGTTCCTAGGCGCTTGCTTCGGAGGTTCGTATCTCTCTGTCAGAGGCGTCGAATCCAAGCGAGTGATGATGCCTCTGGCCATAGCGGCGTTCCCATTGGTAGCGATACTCGTGGTCGGCGACGGCGCGGGCACTCTAGTAGCATGGTTCGATTCGTACGAGCTATTCACCATCCTATCCACTATCGTGACTGGATTTGTGCTGCTGAGAGACCAAGACAGGGTGACCGACAGAGTCCTGTGGGTCGGCTCGGTGCTGGTTCTGACGCTTCTCGCCATACTGGTCCCCACCGAAGCCTCGGACGCTGGTGGTGACGGTGGTGCGCTACTACTGTCTCTGCTCGCTGCCATGCACTTGGGCACGGCAGTTCTAGCGGTAAAGAGGCAGTCTCCATCATTGGCAGGAATCACCGTACTACTGCCCTGGACTTGGGTGCTAATAGAGGAGTTGGGAGAGGAGACGATTAGGATACTCCTAGTCGCCAACGACAGGGTCGACCCGGGTAGTATGATCGATCTCGAGCCGCTTCCCCTAGCAGCCTATCTGGCAGTATCGTGCATCCTGATGGGAGTTGTGAATTTCAGGATGGGTGACAAAGGTGTCAATCTGGCCTCAAAGTTCCTCGGAGTGAGTGAAATTTCTGCCTCAATTCGCGACTCTGGTGCCCTGCAACTCTGGTCGATTGGCCTGTGGTTGCCAATGCTGACCATTCTGCTGATGTCTCAGTTCGGGGGTTTCAATGCAATCACGCTGATTACCCTAGTTTCAATGGTGGTGATTCTGCATCTGGCAAGTGAGGTCGCGGGCGTTAGGATAGGCGACCCAATGGCAATGGCGGGAATACTGACTTTCTCGCTGGTGGCAATGCAATGGAGGAACGGGCTATTCGAGCCTCTCTCTGCACTACTGTGTCTGAGCCTGATGGTACTGATGTTTGCAAGAGGTAGCTCTAGTGAGAGCCTGTACACGGGCGGGTTGGCACTGATGAGTATGCCTATCCTGCTAACTCTCTCCGGTAGGGAGCCGGTGCTTGAGTTGGCTTCCAGTGATGCTATTCCTGACTTCGATACTCCGTTGGTTTCGGTGGCTCTCGCCGCTGGAGTGTTAGCAGTCTATCTGCCCCGTTCGGGCAGTATCGAGAAACTTCTCAACCCGGCACTCGCAGCACTATGGTTGCTTGTGATTACCATCGCTCTGGCTCATTCGCAGGATGATGTGACGGCTCTGGCGGCCTCAATCGGGATGTTTGTGGTGAGTTCTCTGTGGCTCGTGGCCAGAGGTGAGATTCGGGCCGAACTCAAGAGTCTCGCCAAGCGGGATGAGAGGATGCAGATGGCCGCTGAGGCGAAGAACGAGGAAGGTCGAGAGGACGGGGTTTCCACCTACGACCCCATCCGTGGGGAGATGGAGGCCGAAAGGAGGCGAAGAAGAGAGAAGAGTGAGACTGACGACCTAACCGAATTGTACACCACTGATGTCAGTCACAAGCCTACAGTGGTCCTAGTCATTCTCGTTCTGGTGCTCGGTCATGGAGTGCTAACCGGGCTTCTACTCGGGCCCGAACCCCTGTTTCTGCTAATTGTGGGGGTATTCGTTACTGCTCTGATTGCAATAGCCAGAGTCAGAACCAAGATGCTTGATCTTGAGTTGCCTCACATTTTGGGCATGGAGATGCCCATCGCAGTGGCGATTGTCGGGTTAGTGGCTATCCACGTGTCCTCACACCTAGGTCCCGGGAGCAGTAACAGGGATCTGTTAGACATGGCAGTACTGATTGCCCTGCTGCTTGAGTTGGCGGCAATCTCCCTTATTGGCAAGGACAGGTTGCTCGACAGGATTCCCATCGCACTCGATTGGATTGTCATCCCGCTGCTCGCAGGCAGGCTGCTCGGAGCGGTGATGGTAGAGGCTCTTCCGTTCCCTTTCACAATCGACCCGTTTGAGGGTAGTTTGATGGAATGGAAGATGTCATGGTATCTGCTAGAAGCAGTACTGATTATGTGCGTGGTCGTCGACTTCCTCGTCGACAGAAAGAGGGTTCAGTTGGAGCGAGGCGACTGGAAGGGAGCCTCGGGTAGAGGTGCGAGGAGTCTGTTCATCGTCATGCTCTCATTCGGACCGGCTGGCATCCTCGCTGTAGCCAGTTGCTTGGAGCAGGGCTGGAGATACCGCCAGCCGACAGCGGTGGGGGTGGCCATCCCTGCCGGGCTGCTAGCATTGGCCTCGACCGGAGTCTGGTTCGAGCCGGCCTCAAGCACGCTACCCGAGATTACCATGGCAACCGGATTGCTGTTACTGGCGCTGTGTGCGATGACTGTGCCTCTGAAGGCAGAGAAGTGGACGATGATGCTGTCTGTCAACTCGCACATGCTACTGATTTTCATTGGATTGGCTGGCTACGCCATGTCAATAGTGCTGCCAATCCTGCTTATTCTCCTATCCACCACCGTCTGGGTGGTTGGTATCTTGCAACTGCGCAGGACGCTCAGGGTCTGGGGACTGCTTGACATGATTCTGGCCATCCTAGTGGCTCTGATCTTCGTTCAGGGCATCACCGAGCCCGTCACGCTGCTACTGGCCTTACTAGTAATAGCGGTCGAACTGGGCTTGGTCTCATGGCTAGGTCAGCGCAATCAGGAAGCGCTTCTGCAGGACTGATGTCATTACCGCACGCAGGTTAACGAGCCACGCCAACGTTGATGGCAGACGGTCCACACACGGTTATTGTGACGAGGTCTTGGATATCTGATCCCCCCGACGAGGTCGAGCATCCGCCGATACCTCTAGGAATCAATGAGATGGCGGTTCCCAGAGCCACTCTGATGTTATCTATCGGGACTGCGTTCGTGCTGCTTGTGTCCACAATCTGGGTAGCCTTGGCGGTATGGAATTTCAGTGCCGACCTCGAGGACTCATTCGGAACTCCCGCCGAAGCTCCGCTGATAGACGGCAGATTTGCTTGGGAGATTGATCTACTGTTCGACACCTGCTCGGCTAGAGAAGGCGACTGGGAGTGGCCGGAGAATCTTTCTGGACAAGATGATGTGTTCCTCTACCCAGGAGAACTGCGCTGCGACTGGGAGCATCAGGGAGACGGTGACAGGGCCACTGTGGTAGTGTACAACAGAGGAAATGAGTCAGTAGATCTCGTTCTTGAGATTCTCGGGTCTGGAGTGCTGTTCTCCGCTGAAGACGACACCAGTGATGTGGTTAGTCTCGGAGCGGGTGAAAGCGGATTTCGCGAAATTGAGTTGACGGAGGATCTGACTGAGAGCGAATTCACAGTCGTCGCCAGTCACCTCTCTGTTGTCAATGCCGAAGTACTGCTAGATGTCGCTGTGTTCAAGGGATCTGAGGAGAGGGAACTACACATCAACGATAACGATCAGATCGAAGTACATTACGTGCTCTGGGACGCCGATACTGGCGAGCAACTCGATGAGGGAGACCTGATTGTGACTGCCGGGGATGATCCAACATACATCGATGGTTTCGGATGGTCTGCGATAGGTCTGGACATCGATGGAGACAGAGGTCTGATTCCGGGAATTAATTCAGGTACCACGCATACGACGCTGCTTCCTCCCCCTATCGCTTACGGAAACAGCGATGGTCATGAACTGGAAGATTCCTGGCTGCGATTTGAGCTGACTATCAATCGGGGTCCGATAGCGTAGGAATGCGAAAGAGACTTGACTGTACTATAGGAGGAAGCGCCGTGACGGATGAGGGTGGACATACGGCACTGAACCCCTCAGAGGAGATTTCCAAGGAGGCTAGCAAGAGGGTCGAGGCTACTTCTGCTAGGCGAGGTGAGCCTGAATTCCACATGACTGATGAGATGCGTAGACTCTCTACCCCTTGGTTCGTGGCACTTGGGCGCGCACAGAGGATAGATGATGATTCGTTACCAGCAGGAGTAATTCTGGATGCTGCTGCAGGTTCGGGAATCCAACTCATCGCCTATGGAAGGGAGCTTGCGCGACCTGTTCTAGGGATAGAGAAAGACGGGAATATCGCAGTTCTTTGTGCTGCGAACATGCACATCAACTCGAAGCATGATGAATTACAGAGGTCGATGGACCGGGTAATCATCGGTGACGGATCAGACTCAGATGGGGCGATTACTGAGTACTGGAACAGCCTCAGACAGGCTGGTACCAGAGCCCATCCTCCGATTGCCATGCTTCACCTCGACCCTGCCAGACCCACAGATGCCCAGAACCACGACATCGACGAGATGGAGCCTTCTGTGGCCTCAATCCTAGGCGGGTGGGTGGATCATCTCCAAAGCGGACCCAATGGACCCGCGGTGCTGCTTGACCTATCGCCGAGACTGGGGGAGGATCAGCGCGGTCTAGTAGAGGCCAATGTCAGGATGGCTCTTCCCGGTGCTGACTTCACTTGGGAGTGGCTAAGTCAGGGAGGTGGTCGTGTCGACAGGTTGTCGTTATGGATTGGCTCACTGGCATCCGATGCCAGCCATCGCTGTGTTAGGATGGGTAGAAAGAATGTCATCGCAGAAATTGAGGGTATGCCTGATTCATCGCAGACCATCGTAATGAGTGAGCCACCACCTTACGGAGCATATCTGACGATAGTCGATCCTGCGCTTGTGCAGAGCGGTCTGCAGCAAGCCTGGCTTGAGAAAGTGATGAGAGAGGATTCGGGACACAACTGGCTCCGGATAGAGGGGCGCAGACCGTTACTAATCCACACTGACCCATTGATCGATTCCGACGATGTTGGCGGCTTCGCTGTGGCCACGGGAGAGATTGTGCAGCACAGACTCAGTCCTCCTGAACTTCACACCATCGACCAAGTCGCTTCTTCGGTCGCCAAGAACGGAATCGGGAAAATCACCTTGCGATGCTCCCTCGATCCTGATGTGCATCCGACCACCCAACGCAGACTCGACCGCGAACTCAAGCAAATTGAGGGTTCGGATGGATTCATGGTCGACATGGAACTGGAACGGCCCTCGGGCACCCAAAGCCTGTATGTGGTGTGCAAGGAGTAGGTTTTGACGCCCCTACGGGGCGGCCAATCGGTTCAAATAGGGAAGGTAGGTCGCCCAGTTGCCCAATGGGCCACTGGGAAACCGGTGAACACGGGGGAACCGTACACTATGCCTGATGAAGCCGAACTAGGAGATGACTTCTCTTACATCCTGCGGATGGCGGACAGCGACATCGACGGTCTGCGTCCAATCTCAATAGGGCTTACTTCAATCAAGGGTATCGGGATGCGGACCTCCGAGCAAATCTGTCGCTTGGCCGGAATCGACGGTAAGACTCTCGGTGGTCACCTAAGTGACGATCAGCAGGACCGATTGAGGACTGCAGTAGATGATTACGCAACTACCGTTCCATGGTGGTTGGTCAACCGTCAGCGCGACCTTGAGACCAATGAGGATGCTCACATCGTCGCCATGGAGGTCAAGATGACCCGTGACGACGACATAGCCAGAATGGCCGGAGTAAAGGCATACCGAGGCATGAGGCACAGGAGCGGTCACAAGGTCCGCGGTCAGAGACTGCGTTCCAACGGAAGGAGCGGTGCGACCCTCGGTGTCGAGCGCAAGAAGTGAGGTGATTAGATGGGAGACCCGAAGTTCGCTAGGCCCAAGACTAGCACCCCGACTCATCCATGGAAGCAGGCTAGGATCGAAGAGGAGCATGAGCTCAAGGACAAGTACGGCCTGAAGAAGGTCGGAGGAATGCGCGAGATTTGGCGCGAGAAGTCTGCTCTTCGACGCCACCGAAACCAGGCTATGAAACTCATAGGAAGGGTAGATTCCAGCGAAGGTCACTTCGCCCGTGAGAAGGGAGATCTGATTGATTCGCTGTACCGCAAGGGGCTTCTGAGCGAGGGTTCAGATATCGACGACGTCCTACAGATTGATGTCGAGCACATGCTTTCTCGAAGGCTCCAGTCAGTAGTCTACTACAAGGGACTGGCGCCTACCATGCGCTCGTCAAGGAATCTGATTGTGCACGGCCACATCAGCATCGGCAATCAGCGCATGACCGTTCCAGGGTACCACGTGCTACGACAGGAGGAGGACGATATCCAGTACTCTAGCAACTCACCATACGCCGACCCCGAGCATCAATTCCGCAAGGATATGGAGCAACTCCGCCTGACCATGGTTTCCGAGGTCGAGGAGGAAGAGATTCCTGAGCGCGATGCCGATGCCGAGTTCGTAGAGCAGATTAAGTCAGATTCAGCCAACGCTCCGAGTGTTGAGGACACCATGACTGAGACTGAGGAGGGAGGTGAGTCCAATGACTAGGAAGGCTATCCTGCACATCTATACCACTCACAACAACGTACTCATGACGGCAACCGATCTGACCGGCGCAGAGACAATCTGCAAGGTCTCAGGCGGCATGGTGACCAAGGGCGGCAGTGATTCGGGAGGCCAGTTCGCTTCGACTAGAGCTGCCGAGCGAATGGCTGAGATGCTGGCTGAGAAGGAGTTCAGCCAAGTCATCGTCAAGTATCGCGGCGCTGGAGGCAACCGCTCCCACAACGCACCTGGTGCGACCTCGGCTATCAGGGCCTTGACTCGCGCCGGAGTACAGATAACCCGAATCGAGGACGTCACCCCCGTAGCGACGGATGGGACGAAGAGCAAAGGAGGGCGCCGAGGGCGTCGTGTGTGAGGTGATTGTATGGTGAAGACGAAGATTATCGAAGAGAACGACGAGAAGATTCGAATCCTGCTCACCGACACTGACCGTGCTTTCGTCAATGCGATTCGTCGGACTCTGATTTCTGATACTCCGAAAATGGCCATTGACAAGGTCCGCTTTGAGATGGGGACCATAGAGCAGGACGGGGAAGTCTGGGAGACCAATGGTCCACTGCCCGATGAGATGATTGCACAAAGGCTAGCAATGATTCCGATTCCTACCGTTCACGACGAGTTCCATTTCCAAGATGAGTGTCCTGAGTGCGCTGACTTGGTGGAAAAGGACAGAGGTTGTCCCCGGTGTACGATGATCTACACATGCAAGGAGTTCGGTTCAGATGGTGGCAGAATAATTACTGCCGGTGACATGAGTTACCTCGGAGAGGCACACCTCAATATCCCCGAGAAGTACCGCAGCATCCCGATTACCAAGTT
>CAXEUQ010000037.1:0-7684 GCA_963999425.1 uncultured Candidatus Poseidoniales archaeon
TACTTCTCCAATATCCCCAAGGACACTGGAGTTTCCCTAAGGGGCACGTCGAAGATGGTGATACCAATCACCACATCACTGCTTCTAGAGAACTGGCCGAAGAGACTGGAATAGCCGACGTCACCATAGATGACGAGTGGAACACACGTACGCATTACTCATTCATGCGTAAGGGCAGGAGCATCCCGAAGCAGGTATTCTGGTACATTGCCGAGACCGATGAACTAAGCGTCACCCTATCGCATGAGCATACGAATTACATGTGGCTAGATTTCGACGATGCTGAGGCACAACTCACCTTCGATCAGGAGAAGGAGTTGTTACGCTCAGCGCGAAGACACATGCAGCAATTGGGTAAGGCAGTCTGACTACTCCTCACGCTTACCTAATGGGGTCCACAGAACTTCTTTCTCTCCAGTAACTAGTGCAATCCACCTAGAGAGAACGAAGAGCCAGTCCGAGAGTCGATTGAGATATGCAATGACCTCGTCGCGAACCGAACCTTCTCCCTCTTCCTCGCGCAGTGAGCAAGCATGCCTCTCGGCTCGACGTGCAACGGTTCTAGCGATGTGTAGGGTAGCAACTGGAGGTGAGCCGGTTGGCATGATGAATGACTCCAGAGGCTCAGTATCCTCCAGCCACGAGTCCATCTCACTGACCAGCCGATCACTCTGTTCATTACTAATCAGAGACATCTGCTCAGGCAACCCGTCGGGCGGACAAGAGCACTCCGCTCCGACATCAAACAACTCCTGTTGGACGCGACCGAGCGCATCGTCAGCCAGTGAATGAGCGTAAGCCCAGCGCGGTTGCTTCTCTCTGGACTCAGGGATTGGATACCGATTCAACTCCATTCGAACCATTCCAATCTGGGAGTTGACCTCGTCTATGGTGCCGTAGAGCCTGACTCGAGGATGTTGCTTGCCAACCATGCTACCGTCCAGCATGTGCGTCTCGCCACCATCACCAACTCCGGTATGTACTCTGTTGATGCGGACCATGTACCCGCGACTGGGTCATTTCCTATCAATCGTGCCGAGACACCGTCGAATCGACATTTCGCAACGCTTCTTCAATTGCCTCAGTCCAGGAACCATCTATCGAATCCCATCCGCCAGCCCTCTCCAACTCAGCCAGATGCTCCCTCTCGGAGTCAGAGTCGCCAGTATGGCGGTGAATCAAAGCCAGTGCAGCATGACTCATCGCATTAATCCAAGGATCCTCCATATCCCATGAGCGCTCGAAATGCGAAATCGCGCCCCGAGGACCGTAAATCAGGCCACGTCGAATCTGTCTCAGCCCCGATTTCGACCAAGAAACACCCTTGATTCCCACAACTAGGCCTCTGAAGGCTAGGTAGATCTCTAGAGCGACGAGAACCGATGCCACGACGAACGAGCCGATTTGCTCGGACTGCCCCATTCCATCCCATCTGCCGACCATCAGGTCGATTGCTCCGATACAAAGAAGCAGGCCACTGAATGGAGCCACAATCACGTCTCTATCAGTCAGAGACATCTGCACTACACCATAGATTACCCCCAGACCGCCAATGGCAGTTGCCAGCACCGGTGGAATCCACTCACCGACTCCTCTCGGGGCGGTACTGGAAAGCCAAAGCAGAGCGGCCAGAGCTAGCAATAACCATGCGAATTTGCCGCTGATTTCCGGGAACGGCTGATGTCTTGAGTAGTAGAGGACGGCAAGCCCGAGGGCAGCGAAAAGAGAGATCCAGAAAAGCAAATCACTCCTCCTCTGAGTCCTCTCTCCAACCGGGATTCCAGAAATCTTCGTCGTCGAGCCACGCCAGCCACTGCTCACCCTCTGATTCCAAGAGTCGCTCAGCCCTGAGCTGCAATCCCTCGAATAGTGCATCATCGACCTCGCCATTACTGCGAGCGCTCAGCCATTCTCCTCTGATATCGCGAACCGCCTGATGACCCAACTCATAGTCGTCGTAATGACGCTCACAGACCTCTCTAAGGTCTTGAATCCAAATCCGAGTTCCACGTAGATGAGGGTCCTCGTCGAGAACCTTCGGCTTACGTTTGAACGGCCACCATCCCATTGCTCTCATTCGTCCCTCAAGTCACCTCTTTTGATGCTTTGCGAATCGCTAAGACACAAACCACCTCGGGTCTTCTATGGGCAGAGTGGTGGTACACGTCCACGGCTCCAGCAAGAACGCCGCTTTCAGGTCCGCCATGAGCGACTACGCAAACAGACTCATCTCATCAGGCACCACTCTGATTGAGCATAGTGACAAGACCTCCGCCGGAGAGTATCTCAAACAAATCATCCGGAAAGCAGGTGACTCCCAAATCATCCTGTTGATTGAGTCTGGAGAGGAGATGGACAGTATCACCTTCGCACAGACCTATGCGTCGTGGCGGTTGAATCGCTCTGACACCCATCTGGTAATTGGTCCCTCAGACGGCTTTGGAGAAGAATCGCGAGAGTATCAGGGACTGTCCTTGAGTCGGATGACAATGCAACACGAACTGGCAGCAGTAGTCATTCTCGAGCAACTTTACCGCGCCTCTTCGATACATGAGGGCAAGCCCTATCACAGAGGCTAACCCAATCCGAATAGAATCTTCGTGATTGTTAGTTTCGTCTAATGCATGATTCAGCGACCGCACGCGTGTGATACCTACGAGCCTCCTTGATACGCTCGCGCGCGTGCGGGGGGTTCTGTTGATAAGTAGCCCGAATCTCACGGGGCACTTCGGGGGTCGAAAGATGGAAGGAAGTGAGACAATGAAGGAACAGAGAAAGAGCAGAAACGCTGCAATGGCGCTGGTGGCACTGATGTTGCTTAGTTCGCAGATGTACAGTCTACAGAACTTTGAGCAGGATGATCCAGAGGAATCAGTTTGGGGTCCTGTCGCCCAGAGAACCGCATACCAGCAGATGAATCAAGCCTCAGGGCCAGTAGCGGGGGAAGGTCAAGCCCAAACCGCTGCTGCTTTCAACTACTATCAGACACCTTACTCCGACCCCAAGTACCACGATCCAGCAGCGATATATGGCTGGGTGTCTGACCCCTCAGCACTTGCCCTCGACCCAGGATACGGCTTCTTCCTTGAGGAGACCAACACTGAAGACCACGACAACGACGGCATCGACGACCTCAACGATTTGGATGATGACAATGATGGCATCGTCGACCTGATTGAGAGATTCGACGGCTGCTATGGAACCGACCCGTTCGACCACGACAACGACGGCATACTGGATGAATTCGATTGGGACGATGACAACGACGGCATCCTAGAGGGCCCCATAGACTACACACAAGGCGCCGACCCTCGAAATGTCAGTGCCGACAGATTCGTAGTCCCGTCAACTGTTCACCCTTGGACCGGCACTCCTGTAGGTACAGGTTACCGGGTCGACCAGAACCCAATGGACCACGATAACGACGGTATCACCGATGACGATACAGACGGAAACGGACCAGGATCTTACGACGAAGATGATGACAATGACGCACGCATTGACCAGTTCAAGTGGCCTTGTGACTTCGATGGCGATGGCCTACAGGACTACTTCGATACTGATGATGACAATGATGGAGTAGAAGATATTCTGGACGAACATCCGTGGAACAGCGCACTGTCTGGCGACATCAGAACCACCGCTCCTCTTTGGGCCGCATCCGGCCTGTGGTCAGCTGGCCCTAGAACATTCAATGTAATCATCGACAGCGACGGCTTCAATCCAAGCTCATTGACAATCAGTCCCGGAGACACGGTTATTTGGAATAACTTGGATAACACCGACCATACTGTCACGGACTCAAACAATCTGTTCGATGCGAACCTACTTCCAGGAGATAGTTTCAGTTTCACTTTTGTTACCGCTGGCACATACGCTTACGAATGCCAGATACACCCCGCAATGACGGGAACCATCGATGTTGTCTCAAAAGGCAATTTGGTCGGAAATTACTCGGGTTATGTCGGCGGTGTGGATTACGTAGAGAGAGAACAAGCGATTCATCCGAGGAACCAATCTTTCACCTCGATTTTCGATGGTGATTTGGACGGAGATGGTATCCCCAATTTCATCGACCCGGATAACGACAACGATGGAAGCCCGGATTCGGCCGATACTGATGATGACAATGACGGCTTGTTGGATATGTACGATGTTGATGATGACAATGACGGCATTCCTGATACATGTATTCAGACTGACACCAATGGTGATGGCCAAGGCGACTATCCAATAGAGAACGCTCCAATCGGAATCCCCGGTATCGACTGCGAAATGGATTATGATAGGGATCTCGATGACGATCGATACCGTCCGATTGACCAAGACTACGATTTGGTTTGGGATTGGCTAGATCCCGATATGGGAGGTACACCAATTCCCGATAACCCGTTAGTAGACCCTATATTGAATCCGAACAACCTCCCTTTCGATCTTGATGATGACGGGTTGGAGAACGAAGAAGACCCTTACATGAACTCAACAACCAGTGAAGTCGACTCTTGGAACTGCCCCAGTCTGACTAATCCCAACCCGGTAAATTCTCATGAAAACTGCATTCTGATGCGTAAATCATACACTGGCAATAATGACTGGGATGGAGATGGAATAAACAACTGGGAGGACGTCGATGACGACAACGACGGCATCCTTGACTGGCTTGACATCGATGAGAATTGTGATCTCGATGACGACAACGACTTGCACCTACTGAATGGATCACTATTCAGGGATGACGGTCCGAACAGCCTAGATACTGATATCGATGGAGACGGGCTATCGAACGACTTCGACTGGGATGACGACAACGACGGCATCTCAGACTACTATGACCCCGACGACGGCAACTGCGGTATCGTCGACTCAGACCAGACTGACCCATTCACCAGCTGGTCCTACTCCCACGGAGATGGCGACCCGATTGATGGTACGGATGATGGTGGCATCTATTCTGACAATCTAGGCCACACATTCTACTGGAACATGACTTGGATGTTCAATCCATTCACTATAGAGAACGGTTTCGTCCTAGACTACAATGGATACGTCAACGACGCAAACGGTGTGACCAGCGGCAAGGTCCCAGAGATGTACTGGCATGTAATCAACAAGTGGAGCCCTTACAATGGTGACAACTATTTCGACATAGATGTCGATGGTGACTCTCTGATTAATGGAATCGACACTGACCAAGATGGGGATGGCCTGCCTGACTGGTGGGACCAAGATGAGGGCAACGACGGCATCCTAGATGTTGATGACATCAAGATGGGAGGAACATTTGACGACGGCACCTGTGGTCCCACCCTAATCTGGGCAATCCTTCTCGGACAGCCTGCAGATCACGCCTGCGGATTAGCCTATGCTTGGCTATACGGCTATCCATTACAGGGAGCCACTCAGACACAGCAGACAATCTATACTTCGCCATATAGCACAAGACCCGACGCCGAATTTGACGAAGGTTCCTACAATGGCAGCAACTCACAGGGACAGTGGACCTGCAACAAGAACTGCTTCTGGTTCGACTTCATCCCCGACGACATAGGGCCTACAGCAGCCGTAACTTACGATCAAATCAGAGACAATCGTGACCTCTGGATCGCCTATGTGGGTATCAATAACAATCTCTTCCAATGGAACTCAGATCCGAATGGCAATTTCTTCCCCGATGAGGTTGCAGATCTGATGAATAATGACGTTGACCCAGATGACGACTGTGGCGCTCCTGTTGCGGGTAATATGAATCCACAGTGTATGTTCAACGACACAGCCGACCTCGATGACGACTTTGATTCCGTGTACGACCACTGGGATGTAGACGATGATAACGACGGCATCTGGGACTACTTCGAAGTTGATAGCAACGACGACTGGGACGACGACTCCAACACCGAACCCCCAGGCTCATTCTTCATCGGAAGCAACTGCGATGACAACGACGATGATGGTACTGATACCGACCCAGATGGTGATGGCTGGTTCCAAGCCGTCTGGGATAAGGGAGCACTGGGTCAGGGCCTACTCCATCCGAAGTACTACGACGTCGACAATGACAACGATGGCGTACCTGATGCTGAGGACCCTGACGACGACAACAACGGAGTATTGGACTCTGAACAGGAGCTACTCTGCTTCGTTGGCGAGGAACAATCTCCTTGGGATCACGATAACGACGGGATACTCGACTGGGCTGACAACGATTGGGATGCCGATGGCATAGTGAACACACTCGAACTCGCCTCGTCCACACCGTGGATAACTCCGTGGGACCATGACAACGATGGCCTCAGGGACGATATCGATTTGGATGATGACGCAGACGGTATGAAGGACGAGGACGAAGTGATGCTTTGGCCTTCTAGATTCGGCTCTGAGAGCACCAATCCATGGGACCACGACGACTTCGGAAACGGCTCGGGGATAGCCAATCCATCAGATCCCAATACCGGACCGGACGCGATTGACCAAGACGACGACACTGATGGCAGGACAGACCTCGATTGGGATCATCTGGAAGAGGGATGGACTTCTGATAATTGCACCAACGGTGCAGAGTCTAGCGATTGGGATCATGACAACGACTGCATCGCCGACGAGGACGACAAGATACCCACCAGAATCTCAATGGTCGTGCCACCAGTTCTTTGGCTGGACAGTAAGTTCCCAGCGAAGTTCAACGGTACAGTCAACTGGCTTGACCCTGTTCAAGGGATGTTCATGCCAGCCCCCAATCTACCAGTTCAGGTCCATATTGAATGGACTAGGAATGGAACCTCTGCGATTGAGACAATCAACGTTCTGACCAATGAGGATGGGGACTTCGAGGTAGGACAGTTCCTATTCCCTGAAGATATACACGTGGGTGACAATACCACCTATGTCGTGTACGCTGAAGTCACCGAGATGTTCGTACATGACGGTTCAACGACTATCCCGGTACCTGTTGAGGTCCGTGCAAACACCACCATTGACTACGTCGCTTGGACCTACTTCCGCAGCGATGAGCAACCTCTGTTCGTGGACTTCAAGGTCCATTACACAGCTGATTGGGAGAGAGGAATATTCAGCAACCGATTGTCGCACGCTCCGGTATCTTTCACTATCAGTGGAGGAATCTTCGGCAACACGACACATCCAACCGTATTCGATGGCTATAGTTACGGCTATCGAGCGGACCCAGGTGGTTGGATTTCACTCACATTCGTTCAGTCTAGTGGAATCCAAGGTGTCTGGAAGCAGGTACAATGGAACTCCACAATGGACAATGGTCCCGGCAAGGTTCCAGGGGGTTACGAGGAGATTGTCTGGAACAACTTCTCCAAGACTCACAACGTAGTCGGTCGCTACAACTACACAAACACCAGTTTACCAATAGGGGATTACTCATTCATTGGCTACTCTAGACCAGACTTAGGGGCTGAGTGGCCGTGGCCTTATCTTGAGGGCTCTGATACCGATAGTTTCGCAATCAGATCGATGCACAGGATGTATGTCGAGGCCGAGATAATCACGCCTTCAATCCGACCAGTCTACTTCTGGGACTCCACTCAGTTCACAGGCTCATCATTCGGAGCTTGGAGAGCTCTGTTCCACGCACCTTCTCTTGCTAATGCTGGAATTTCTTTCGCCGAAGCCAGTCTAGGAAAGCCCTACCCGATTCTCTGGGATAATACCCCTGAAG
>CAXEUQ010000038.1:0-7451 GCA_963999425.1 uncultured Candidatus Poseidoniales archaeon
TAATTTCCTCTTTTTTCTTTTGTTTTTTGATTTATTTACTATTTAATTCTTTTAGAGGTGTCTATTTAAATGAAAAATATATAGAAGAATTATATTATGTTGATGATTTATTTGAATTTAATTATCTAAATAGAGTTAAAATATACCCTAGTAAAGCAAATTTTGTTCTTATTGAGCTTATTGATGAGGAATTCGACTCTGGAAGCAGGATTCTAGAGGTGATCGAATGAGGCTTGCACACATTGACCGGATGAGGGCGATTGCCGTGCTCTGCATGGTGGAAGTCCACACCGCGGCCATCATCCCTCCCAAAGGCATGACTGTTGGCGACCCGGCTGCCTTCGTAGCCGCAGCTTTCGGAGGGATGGCTGCCCCGATGTTCGTGATGATTTCAGGATGGGGCATCCATCTGAGTGCGACTAACAGGGCTGCTCGCGGCCCTATGGCGGGCTCGGACTGGTTGTCTTGGCTGATGCCTCGTGTTTTACTCCTGACTTTGTGCCAACTGCTGGTCAATGTTCTGCTCAATGTCGAAAGAGGTGGGAGGTTTGAGTGGCACACTCCCGGTGTGCTGACCCTTCTCGCAATCGCAGCCCTGCTAGCCCCTGTGTTGGTGAGGCTCGGGATACAAGCAAGAATCGCCTTGATGCTGCTCATGGTCGCCTCCCCTCTGATGCTAGGCGATGCTGCTGGCCCCGACTGGACGTGGTGGGAGAGGGTGGCGTGCGAGGACTCTTCCGAGTGGGTGGCTAGGTTACTCTGGAACGGAACATACCCTGCTGTTCCTTGGTTGTTCTTCGTGCTGCTCGGCACCCTTGTCTACGACCTGTCGGAGAATCCTCGAATGCGAGAGCGTAATATCGCAATGGGACTAGCAGCCACTACCATCACCATCGTTATCGCAGTGATGGAAGATATTCCTTGGGCCCTCACCGAGGGCGATGCGGTGCTGACTTTCTTCCCCGCCAGCCCTGCATTCCTTGTCGTCTCAGGCACATTTGCACTGCTGCTGCACAGGATATTGGAGGGCAGTGAAAGCAGCGGAGGAGAGCCGTGGAAGGGGGAGCGTCTGTCCTTACTTGAGCCGCTTGGCAAGATTACCCTAACAGTGTATGTAGCTCACTTCGCAGTTCTAGGAGTAGTGGCATCTTTGATGCAAGGGGAGCCTAGACTCGAATTGGTGCCGGCGTTCGCTGCTACCATCGGTCACACTCTGATTTGGATTCCACTCGCAATCTGGCACCAGAACAACATACCGGATATCTCGTTGGAGTCTTTGTTGAGGAAACTCAGTTGATTGTAATCGGCCCGAACCAAGTATCTCCCTGTTCATTGGATGTCATTATTCGAGCATAGTGGGTGGCATTTCCTGTCAGACTGATTGTCGTCGAATCAGGGCCGACTAGTGGAGTTCCCATGTCGACGCTATTCGGCCACAACTGTGAGTTGTTGCCCATATCAGAAGTCCCATAGAACACTGTCAGTGTAGTGTTCGTCCCATTGTCATAGACATCCCATATGATGTCAGCATTACTGTTAGTTAAGTTGGTTGAGCTCAGGTTGCGTAGAATGGCATCGTAGACATGGAATTCTCCGCGTAGCGGGTCATCAACCCAGACGGGCAGGTGTTCTAGAGCGTCAAAGGTCGCTTGAGTCAGTGGGAATCCCCACGCTGCGTGGTATGGTGCTAGGTTGTATCCCGTGGCGTTTGAAAGATGGAGGACCCAAGCATTGAACTCTTCAATGTCGCCTCTAGGCACCTCTGCGGAGGGAAGGGTGTAGTAGACGGTGAGTGCTTGCGTAATAGGCTGCCAACCCCATTCCTCCTTGATTATCAGATATGTATCTAGGGCTGTCCAGACCGACCAGTTGGAGATGTTTGAGCCATCGTCGAAGTAACCTCGCATACGCGAAGCCCGCTGTGCAGGGTCCACTGCCCCGTGGCCTTCCACTCCGACCAAGTCTTCCATCAAATAGACGCTAGCAAAGTTGCAACCTGTCTCTGTAGTTCCAGGCAGTGTGGACGGCATCCACTGGTGGTTGTGGCCTAACTCGTGGAACATACCCCAATCTCCATTCTCTGACATGTGAGTCACATTTACCACTCCGGCGACACTCAGATCGTGTGCCATGAAGGGGTAGCCGGAGTGCATCCATCCAGCAGATATCTGCGCATCGAAGACTGCCCTCTCTACTCTTGGCCATGGAAGATAGCCATACAGTTCATGCTCCATTTCTAGGGCTAAGTCCCACCAGTCCATCAATTCCGTAGGGTTTGACAAATCCCGAATCTCATGGCTTGGCACTGTCATGATGAAATTATTCGAAATCAGCTCTGCCCAAGGGGCTGGATTTTCACTCTCAGAGTAAATCCACTCGAAGTCGGAAGTCTCTCCAAGAACGAACATTGGCGCCTTCACAGCATTGGAGATGGTGACCTCGAAGTCGCCTAATGTGGAGTCGGGATCAATAGCGATGTATATCGGTCCACCGAAGGCGTTGCCGACCTCCATCGTCTCGTCGTCGACGTACCACCATCTGACGATCTGCGGGTGACGGTGCAACTGGCTCTTAGACCACAGACTATCGCTGTGTGCACCGACTAAGACATAGGTCCCTGAATCGATTGTATAGTTAGGCAATGTTACTGTCACGACATCGCCTGGAGCGGCATACAATCCAGTAGACATTCTGACATGTGCTCTGGCACTAGCATAACCGAAGTTGCTCGGAAGACCGCTCTGATTGCCATCGATTGTCAGAGTTCGTAATATCCTCGTTGCATTGGATGGTACCTCTCCGGGGAATTCAGCATGACTAGGATGAGCGGGTAGCTCATGCGCGGGTAGCCCTTGTGTCAGTGCCGCCTCTACTCTGAGCAAGGTGTCGGCTACCGGGTCCTCGCCCATATTGTGCCCTACGTTCTGCCATAGAGTTCCATATTCTATGACAGTCCAACCGGTGGCGTTGACTGTCTCCCTGAGAGGCGACCAGAAGTCATCAAAGTCGAGGGTGACAACACCGGTGCAAACCGATAGAGTCTGATCTGCTACGGCTGCATCATCCGCCGACAGAGTCTGGTTGTCAATCCTGTCCGCCCTGATTGCCTCAATAGCTGCATGAGGGCGGGCTAGTTCGTGAGGGATGTCAGAGAGGTCAACATCGTTGTAACCCCATGCATGCGAGACGAACAGACCGGTCGTCTTTGCAATCTTGTTTCCAGGGTAGTTATGCGCTACATCGGAGTTAGAGTATGACCAATACCAAGCGTGGCCGCCCATGATGAGGCCACCTCCTTGTAGCATGAAATCGATGAGATTCTGGTTGTCTTGGTCGTCGTGCCCGTTCCAGAACTCGTCCAATAGGCAATCGATTCCAGAAAGGTCAGCAGGGGTGACTGAGAGGTGTACGGTGTGTCCTTCGGCTTGCAACTCGTCTACAAAGTCATCGAATCCCGCGCCGTATGCGAGTCCAACGTCTGCATTCTCGCCGCAGACCCACTCCACCGCTCGCAGTGAGAATTCAGTCTCGGCCACACCGGCGCCATCGACCCAACTCTCATGTCCGTAACCGAGCATCTTGCCCCGGCCTACATGGCTAGCCGAAATAACCGGGATTGTAGAGCCATAGCCCTCCTCTGTGAAGCCAATCGGAAAAGCCCACTCGCCGATTGGCAATATCGGAGAGGGCCAGCCGCCCCAATTGGTCTCGCCCATGCCTCGCAATAAGTCGGATTGATCGGCTCGCAGGTCGTGAACCGCTATCCACAACAATAGTCCAACCGAGCCTCCTGTGTTGTTTGCCCATATGGTGTACTGTCTCCAATCAGCCCTCTTGGTAGGTGTTCCAGCGATACTACCATCTAATTGCAAGTTCAGGCCTTCGGGCAAGTCTGGGCTGACCTCCCATGTCTCAATCGTCGGGCCATCGTTGGTAACGGGAATGTGCACGCTTTGGTTTGATTTCAGAGCGAACTGATTGTTTGGCCAAGAGATCTGGTCGGGCGGTGGACTTGTCACTCTGATTTGCAGCGATGTCGAGGCTATGCCTCCTGAGTTGTTGGCCCATATGGTGTGGTATGTCCAAGGCTGTAGCAGAGTAGCGATGCCACTGATGCTCCCAGTATAGATATCGAAACTGAAACTCGTAGGCAATGGAGGGTGGATTTCCCAAGTATCAGGTGCACCTCCCTCCCATGTTGGCTCTATCTGCCCGATATCCTCTCCCTGAATCAGGTCAACCGCGGAGGGGTCATATCTGAGCTCGGAGACGACTAGATCACGGACATCAATCAGGATTGTAGTCGATATCGAACCCCCGGAATTGTATGCGGTGATGATATACTCCCTCAACGGATAGACATCCGAGGGGGTGCCACGGAGCGAGCCATCCTCCTGATGTAGTAGAATTCCGGGAGGGAGTGGCGGTTCGACCGACCAATGATTCACCTGTCCTCCACCGTATGAGGGAATGGCCTGTGTCTGTTGGCCTATCGTCCAGTAGAACGGGTGTCCGGGATACATCAGCGAGTTAGGGGCCTCATGCAAGGTGATGATACGCAAATCGACTTCGGCCGAGCCCCCCGAGTTGGTTGCAAAGATGGTATGATTGGAGTCCCCCAAAGTTCTAGCAATCCCGGAGATTGAGCCGTCCTCGAGTAACTCCAAGCCCATTGGCAAAGGCGGGTCTGCGGACCAACTTTCTGCCATGGCACCTGTGACCATCGGAGAGTCCAGCGAGCAGTGCGAGTCGAGTGTGCATGCGAGGGTGTCGCTGAGATACTGCACGGACTCCGGTGCCGAGGCCCCTACGGCGATGTCGATGGTTGTGCTTGAAGAACCCATCGTGTTTGTCGCAATCACAGTGTGTTGAGTTGATTCCGAGGCCTCTTGCGGAGTCCCTGAGATGACACCTGATTCATCTATATTCAGGCCATCAGGGAGTCGAGGATTGACGAACCAATTCTGAGGGCCATCGCCTTGGAAAGACGGAGTCAGGGCCTGCATCTCAAGACCCACAATGAGAGTGATGCTGTCCTCGCCGTAGGAGAGTTGTGAGGGCGGCAGCATAAGTCTGCAGGATTCACCAGTGAATACTTGCTGGGAAGTACAATCGTCCTCTGTTACCACTTCCTCAAAGCAATCCGGATGGGTGGGCTGAGACTGGCAGTCTATATTTTCGGTTTGGTCTTCTTCGCTACCGAATAGACCCAGACAACCCGAATTTAGCATCAGCAGGCAGAGTAGAAGTGCAGTTCTGCGATGCTGATGCATGGCATGCCGAGGGGGGTCGGGAGGATAAGTCTGAGGACGAGTCAGAGGCCGGGATAGGCCGGACCGGGTTCGAAGCAGTATCCGACTTCAAGGAAGTCAGACTTGAACTCGTTCACATCCTGCTTAACCTTGATCGGATCATCCTGCGCAATCAGAGTTCTAGCGAAGAAGCGTGCGACATCCTGCATCTCATCCACCCTCATACCCAATCGAGTCGACTCAGGCACGCCAAGCCTCAGACCACTAGGGGCCATGGCCTTGGTATCACCCGGTAGCATGTTCATGTTGGTGATTATCCCTGCATCCTCGAGCAGTGCAGCAGCATCTCGGCCCGCTCCCGAGTCGGGCTCTCCGTGCCGAGTCAGAACCTGATGGCTGGCAGTGTATCCTCTCTCTTCGGCCATAACGTCGAATCCTTCGGCGGCCAAAGCCGCTCCCAACGCCCTTGCATTGGCCACGATGTCCCTAGCATAATCGGCGCCGAAAGCCTCGAACTCGGCTAGGGCGACAGCCTTCCCTGCGACATGGTGCAGGTGGTAGGTCGAGCAGACCCCCGGGAAAACGGAGCTGTTGAGTCGGCGCATGAACTTGGGATCATCAGAGTCTGAGAGGAGGAAACCGCCCTGAGGGCCGGGGAAGGTCTTGTGGCTGCTTCCGGTCATCAAGTCAGCACCCTCTCGCAGGGGATCCTGGAACTGACCCCCAGCAATCAGGCCTAGGACGTGGGCGGCATCGTACATCACTCTGGCACCGACCTCGTGTGCAGCATCAGCAAGTTCGCGCAGCGGAGTCGGGAATAAGAAGACGGATTGGCCGAACAGGGCTATACTGGGTTCGGTCTCGCGAATAAGCGCCGCTGCAGCATCAATATCTGGCTCCATTCTGCTTTCTATCCATGGATAAGTGATTAGATTGAGGCCGCGTAAGCCGACTGCCCCCATTCCGGCATGCGAGATATGCCCTCCATCTGCTGTGGAGACGGCCGTGATTGTGTCTCCCGGCTTGGCCAGAGCCTTGAGTCCGGCCATGTTGGAGACGGTTCCCGAGGTCGACTGGATGTTTGCAAAACTACAGTCAAAAACTCGCTTGGCAGCTTCTATCCCTATCTCTTCTATAGAGTCGAAATCCTCGCACCCTTGGTAGTATCTCTTGCCCGGGAGACCTTCGGCATACCTACCGTGCAAGTCAGAGTCACAGGCCTTTCGGACCAATGGGCTGAGTATGTTCTCACTCGCAATCATCGGCAGGCTGTCACGGTAATGTCTGCCTGACTCGTCCACTGCCTCCAGTATCCTCGATGCGGATTCGCGGGCACTCATAGCCCTGCATCGAAAACAAGTCAAAGAGGTTAGCGGAAGGCCAACCGAACAATCAGGTTGTGGCTCATCCGGGGAGAGTATTTTGTATCGAGGCTGGTATGGTGGCCCATGAGCCGCCGCGCTACCTACACTACAATCCTGACCGCACTGCTCCTGCTAACTGTCCCATACGCCGTACTGGCCACCGATTCAGATGGCGATGGGACCGATGATGCAAACGACGATTTTCCCAACAACCCATGTGCTGACACCGATACTGACGGAGATGGTTTGCCCGATACGGTAGTGAGTGGTTGCACTTACCAATCAGTTGTGGCTTACACCTCGTTCGAAGACCCATTCACTAATGGTTCGAAGTACTTTGATTACGGGAATGGAACTTCGAACTACTATCTTTGGAACAATGTGGATCAGCCGCATGTAGCCCATAATCAGACCAATGGTGCTGAAATGGGATTCACGCTGTTCTACACTTCAACTGGAGGAGTCGGGCTGACAGATGGAGATTACTTCGGTACAGCCAACTACCTTGGCGTAGTTGGCAATTATACAGACGGTGTTCAAGGCTACCAGATGGCCGATGTTGATGGAACTGCTACATTGTCTCTTGATGACGTTACAGCGGATTCAATGACTTTCGACATGTTTGTTCAAAACGATGGATGGGAAGCAGCCGACAGCCTAATCATAAGATATGTTGGAAGTTCATCAACAGTCGAGTTCCTGAATGTAACTGGGGCCACAGGCTCCTCCAACCAAGGGGGCTTCACTCCCTATCTCGGAGTATGGACTACTATCGCCATGAATATCAGCTCATTGGGACAAGGTAGCTTGGAGTTTGAATTGACGAGTAACTCGC
>CAXEUQ010000039.1:0-7411 GCA_963999425.1 uncultured Candidatus Poseidoniales archaeon
GAGAGGGGACTTTCCTCAGTGTCGTACACTGTCAGCGACCCTCCTGCTCCCTCACTTCAACGGCGAGGCGAACCAACATGAACCCCTCGGTCACCATTTGGCCCTATTTGCAAGGTCCTTAATCGGAAAGCATCATTCACAATCTCCCACACGGCGGGCACGTGGACAGGGTCGAGGAACTCAAGCGTGAGGCTGGGATTGCGGCCTGCTCATTCGTCCACGACGGCATGAGAATCGGCCTCGGAACCGGCTCCACAGTCAAGTACACGGTCATCGAAATCGCCCGAATGATTTCAGAAGAAGGAATCAATGTGATCGGAGTCCCGACCAGTGAGTCCACAAGGGAACTGGCAGAGAGCCTTGGAATCCCCCTGTCTACTCTGGAAGAAGCAGCCCCGCTCGATATTACAATCGACGGGGCTGACGAGTTTGACCCAGATTTCCAACTCATCAAGGGCGGAGGAGGGGCACTTACCCGGGAGAAACTGGTTGCAGAGAAATCTCGAGCCATGGTGGTGGTAGCCGATGACCGTAAGCAAGTAGAGACCCTAGGAGAATTCGATTTGCCCCTAGAGGTTGGAAAGGATGTCTGGCAAAGTGTGGCAGCGAAACTACAGGAGGTTTGCCCCGGACAAGTCAGTCTCAGGCGAAAAGAGTCCCCTTATGTCACTGACAACGACGGATACATCCTCGACTGCCGATTCGGCCCCACTATCTCAGACCCGGCTTCTTTGGAGAAGCAAATCAGGTCGATAGATGGCGTAGTGGAAGTCGGCTTGTTCGTAGACATGTGCGATGCTGTAGTCATGGCTACTTCATCCGGAGTCTCCACTTTACTCAAGCAAGGCGGCAGACTGGACTGAATACCGTCCGTCGCCGTTATAGAGGGGCGGCAATTCGCCGTACTGGGTCTGTAGCTTAGTCAGGTAGAGCGACGGGCTCTTAACCCGTCGGTCGCGGGTTCGAATCCCGTCAGACCCGCCATCACGACTCTCTCAAACCGAGCAACCTATACCGCCCGACCTTCACGCAGAAAGGAGCACCGATGAGCAAGGAGCACTGGATAGGCGACGTCAACTCAGGGTCACATGACGACTCCGAGGTCGAACTGAAAGGCTGGGTACACCGAACCAGAGGCTCGAACAAAATATGGTTCATGGTACTGCGCGACTCAACAGGCACGGTTCAGTGTGTCATCAAGCGAGATGTTGTGGGTGACGATTGCTTTGATTCACTCAGCAACGCTCTCATCGAATCAAGTGTGATAATCACAGGCACGGCGAGCCCCACAGACCGAGAGCACGGGCATGAGATTCAAGTCACCTCGGGAGAAGTCGTCGGACCGGTAAATCCCGACAGGCCATTCCCTATCACAGAATCAGCAATGACCGAGTCGGACGGGGGAGAAACCGAGTTCTTGCTCGATCACCGTCATCTGTACTTGCGCACAGGCAGGATGACAACGATGCTCAAACTCCGTTCCACCGTATTCGGTGCAATCCATACTTACTTCCGGGACCGCGATTTCATTGAGTACCAAGCCCCGAACTTCGTAGCCGGAGCAGTCGAGGGCGGCTCGACCTTGTTTGAGGTCCCGTACTTCGGGCGCAAGGCCTACCTGACTCAATCATGGCAGCTCTATGCAGAGGCAGCAATGCCGGCTCTCGAGCGCCTGTACACTATGGCGCCCTCATTCAGGGCTGAGAAGAGCCGGACTCGAAGGCACCTAACCGAGTTCTGGCACGCTGAGATGGAGATTGCTTGGGCGTCCAACGCTGAGGTCATGGAGCACGGCGAGGGAGTGGTGCCACACATAGCTAGAACGCTGCTCGACGAGAGGCAGGATGAGCTCACAAGCCTTGAGCGCGACTTGGAACTCGTGGCCCTATACGCAGACAGTGAATATCCAAGGATGCGCTACGATGAGGCGATTGAAATCCTCCAGGGCAAAGGCGTCGAAGTCGAGTGGGGACAAGACTTGGACTACTCAAAGGAGAAGATTTTGACTGCTGACTTCGAAGTCCCTCACTTCCTGACTCACTATCCCCGAGTCGCCAAGCCGTTCTATCACCGCCCAGACCCTGATGACCCGAATTACGTTCTGTGTCACGATCTGTTGGCACCCGAGGGCTATGGCGAGATTATAGGTGGAGGCGAGAGGACCTGGTCCGAGAGCGAGATTCTAGAGAGAATCGAGGAAGAGAAAGCTCCGATGGAAGCATACGAGTTCTACGTCGATGTGCGACGCTACGGAGGAGTGCCTCACGGCGGTTTCGGCCTAGGTGTCGACAGAGTCTGCACATGGTTGGCCGGAGCTGACCATATCCGCGAAGCAATACCATTCCCGAGAGACAGCAGAAGAGTCACGCCGTAGGCGTGCCCTGCGAATCACTCATACGAAGGCGTCCTCTGCGATGCTCATGGACGATTGGCGCGACTTGGATCTCGCCAACCCGACAGAAGAGCACGCTATGCTCCGACAGATGGTACGGGACTTCGTTGCCGACGAAGTCGAGCCACAAGCACTCGAGTACGACAGAGACGAGAAGTTCAATGCAGCACTATTCAGGCGACTGGGAGAGCAGGGAATCCTCGGAATCTCGGTACCTCCCGAGTACGGAGGTGCCGGAATGGACGCAACTGCGGTTGCGATAATTAACGAGGAGTTGTCCTACTCCGACCCAGGACTTTGCCTTGCCTACCTAGCACACGATCAGTTGCTGTCAAACAATCTCGCTCACAATGGCAGCGAGGAGCAGAAGGCCAGAATCCTGCCCAAACTTTGCAGTGGTGAATGGATAGGTTGCATGGCGATGAGCGAGCCAGGATACGGAACAGATGTTCTTGGGATGCAGACGACTGCCACTGAGAATGATGACGGCTCTTGGATAATCAACGGCAGGAAGATGTGGATAACCAATGGTGCAGTTGACGAGGAAGGAACTCCTGCAGACATCGTTTGGCTCTATGCAAGAACAGGAACCGATTCGAAAGGTAGGGCTGAAGTGACCACTTTCATCGTCGAGAAGGGTATGCCTGGCTATTCAGTAGGCCAGAAGATCGATGACAAGCTAGGGATGAGGGCGAGCAATACCGCCGAGTTGGTTTTCGACGACTGCGTAGTTCCCGCTGAAAATGTAGTAGGAGGTCCCGGCGAGTCGATGATTCACATGATGAGAAACCTTGAGCTTGAGAGAATTGGACTGGCCGCAATGGGTGTGGGAATCGCCAGACGCTGTCTGGCGGCGATGAATCAGTACGCCGGCGAGAGGGAAGCCTTCGGCAGCAAGATTCGTGACTTCGGCCAGATTCAGAGGCACATCGGAGAGTCATGGGCCGAATATCGAGCCATGCGCGCATACGTATACGATACAGCACGAGCCACCGATTTGTCGATGGCTGGGAACAGACTCGACTCAGACGGAGTCAAGTTGTTTGGTACCACTGCAGCCAAGAACATCGCCGATAGGGCGATTCAGGTCATGGGAGGCTATGGCTACGTAGGTGAGTACACCGTCGAGAGACTGTGGAGAGACGCCAAACTATTGGAGATAGGCGGTGGCACCCTTGAGAGCCACCAGAAGAACATCACACGAGACCTTTCGGACGATTCAGGACCAATTGAGAATTAGTGGTAGTCCCGGGAGGATTCGAACCTCCGTCACCGGGACCAAAACCCGGTATGATGGACCACTACACCACGGGACTCCGGGACGATGACGAGGCCCACATGCTATTGATTTGACGGGACAGGCAAGCGACAGCATCAAAGGTCTTTGGAGTACCCTAACTGCATGCGTCAGCACTTGGCCTTCGTCTTGGCATTCTTGATGCTGGCTTCTCCCGCTTCGGCTCTGATGGAAGGCAGTAATTCGGATATAGGGGAGCCAAGCGATGCCGTCTACAACCAAGTTCACTCAATCTCTTCACCATCCATCGATAGTGTAATCCAACCGTGGGTTGAATCCACTCTCTATCAAAGAGTCGAGTCAGGATCAGACATACTTAGAGTTACCACAATCACTCGTTCTCTGGCAACCCTCAACCAATGGCAGTATGATCATGGGGCAATCGAGCAGCAGAAGCCGGCCAATCCAGGTGAGAACCTTGTGGCAATTGACCCCATCGACGGAGAGATAAATCATAGGACCTTCTGGATGGATTCGGATCTCTTACCCAAGTTAGCAGGAGTCCCGGGAGTAATTGCGATTCTCGATGCACAGAATTCACCCGAGCCGTACGATATCACTCCCTTCGAGACTCCACCCGGAGTCGGACCCGAATCAGTCAGAAGCGGAGAGATTCACGGAGCCACTGACGCATGGGAGAGAGGCTACTCAGGCGAGGGAATGGTAGTGGCTGTGGCAGACACCGGAGTCGACTTTGCCCATCCTGACCTTAACGGCACTCAGGCGAGGGTTCTGGACTCCTCATCCCCGTACCACGGATGGCCCTTGATGTTCGACCACAACAGCATGTATCATTGGCTAGTGAATGGTGATGCCTATCCCTCCAGGTCTACTTGGTACGCGGACACATCGAATCTCGACTACGATAACAATACTGACGGCATACTCGACATATCGGGCTTCAACATCACTGGGGTGAACGCCTCACTCTCTGGAGAGTATCACCTCGGAGAGCACCCCGACTCCACATTACGAGAAAAGGCGGGCGGGGATGTGCCGATTCTTGTTGTCGATGACAGAGTCTCCGGTCTGTACGAGACTGTCTACCCTGACATCAACCTCGACGGCGAGTTCGGCAACGATGTACCCATGAGGCCCGGAGAAGAGACTGCCGGACTCGATACCGATGGGGACGGATTGTGGGATATCTCAGGGGGCCTTGTCTATTGGGTGGCTGACGGATCTAACGGAGCCCCTTACTCAGAAATTTACGCACCTCGCCATGGATACAATAACAGAATACCCGGGGCGGGCAATTTGACTCTGTTCATGCTAGAGTCGGGCAGCCATGGAACACTATGCGCCAGTGCGGTAGCCGCTCAAGGAGTAATCAGCGATGGCAAGGTTCTCGGAATGGCTCCCAATGCGACAATCTCCTCTATTGGTAACCACTACTCCGGTGGCCATTCGCTTGATGGCTGGAGATTTATCGCAGAAGGATACGACGGAGAGACTCAGACCGAGGGCGACCAGCCAGATATTGGCTCGTTCTCATTCGGATACTCATCAGTCGATGAGGCCGGAGCGGATGGATACTCTCTCTACCTTGACTGGCTGACTCGAGTCTACAACGAGGATACATCGTATTCCGTGGCCATCGGCAATGGCGGACACGGATTCGGAACTGCTAAGGTACCAGGGGCTGCTAATGGAATATTCTCAGTAGGTGCCTTCAGTAGCCGTTCAAGCGACTCTTGGGGGCAGAGTGCACCGTGGTCGAATAGAGGGCCCAATGTGGTTGGCAGGATGGATCCCGACATTGTATCGGTAGGTTGGTCTGCCACCGGAGATGTCCCATTGAACTCCAGAAGTAACGCGAACTCAGCATGGTCCACTTGGGGTGGAACGAGTTTGGCCACTCCTATTGCTGCCGGCCTAATGTCACTTGTCGCTGAGGCATGGCAGGAGAATCTAGGCACTTACCCCCGCTCTCAGGAATTTAGGGACTTCGTGCTCTCAACCTCGGATGACAGAGGGTACGAGCCACTGATTCAAGGCGGAGGTTGGTTCAATGCTTCTAGGGCGATTGCTACTCTGGAAGGAGACAATGGCACGTGGTGGGCAAGCCCTGCTCAGTGGAACAGCGGGACCTATCAGGGTATGCATAGAGACGCCAACATCAATCTCATGAGACAAGGCGAATCTCAGGACGTCAATCTCGAGTTCCACAACTATGCCAATCATTCGATGATGCTGAGTTTCACCCCTACTACTCACAAACCCCTTGAGCATAATCGCCACATTTGGCTCAGCAGAGGCGAGATAAATTGCACCGAGAACTCCAGCGCGGATTGCGACGATAGCCCAGCCTGGGGCAACCTCACCTACACTAATTCGGAATGTGAAGACTACAGCTCCAGCAGACCCCACCTCCTCATCCCCTTGCACATCTCCAACAACTCCAGTATCCAATTGCCACCCAATACAAATCAACTGAGGGCCCGTGCTACAATCGAATACTCGGCCTTCGACGGGAATCAGGATCGGTCGGCTGAGGAGAGAGTGTATCTCGAGATTTTCAGATGGACAGACTTCGATGAGGATGGGACCTACATTACCCACACCCAAGACCCGGAGTTTCATGTCATGCCGAATGATGAATGGACCGAGTCAAGCGAGCTTGAGCAGGTCACTTATTGGTGGAAGAAAGGCCCGAACGCAGAAGTCAGAGTAGGCCTGCCCTTTGAGGACGCTAGAGATGGATTACTGCTCGGAGTTTGGAACTATAACTGTCATGATTCAGATGACCCAGAGTCGGGTGACCCAGTCAGAATCGAAATCGACTGGACTGCTTTTGGCAGCCTAGGCGATGATTGGATTACCGCCCCTCCAGATACAGTCATCCCCGCCAATGACTCGGCGACTGTTCAAATGACAGTCTCAGTTCCCTTGGATGCAGAATCTGGAATCCATCAGCACGGAGTGCTGATTGAGACTTTCGAGCTCAACCAAAGTGGAGTTCCTAATCAAGAGCCGATGAGGAACTGGACTCTTCCAGTCGTAACCAATGTGCCTTGGTCAGGCCCATTCTCACTCCTTCCAAAACCGCTGGATGGAAATGTCTCAAACCAGACGCTGTACGATGAGAGCTGGATTAGCGGGGCAACCCGCTGGGACTGGAGGGCTGAGAGTGGAGACTGGAGATTCCTGACTGTCGAGTGGCCAGCCGAGTGGGACACCGGCGGCACCGCGATTCTAGATGTCGACTGGTCCGATACTGTGGAAGGTTTCGATGCTAACTTCAACTCGACATACTACGACAACATCTACTCAGATATCGATGTTCTTTGGTTGTCTGAAACTCCTCATGCCTACGCGTCCGACGACCCAGAAGCTTACGGTGACTCCACATTCTACATAGAATCGCGATCAATCAACAATTACGCAGGCAGTGGTTCGCATAACTGGGGAACCTTCACAGACACATCGCGTGAAATGTTTGCAGTACCAGCAGAACAAGGTGTTCACCAATTGGTGCTGCACACAGCCTTGCATGGGGCATCATCCAACGACAACCCACTGAATGTCTCCGTAGGGTATATCGCAGCAGAGGAATCCGGATTCCAGAAGTTGGTTACAGATTGGTCTGAGGGCAGTGGTGAGGACGCTGTGCATGTTGTTTCAACACTCCCCCTGAGTGTAGAATCCGTTCAATCTTACGGCTGGAGCCAACCTGCCTACTTCGAAAACGAGACTGCTTTCCAAGACGATGCAGGAGACAA
>CAXEUQ010000040.1:0-7316 GCA_963999425.1 uncultured Candidatus Poseidoniales archaeon
CTCCAGTCGTACGAATATCCCATCCGCTCCTGATCGGAGCGAATGCTTGCAATATTGCGATGTGTAACTGTGTGAGGGTGTCCTCCTTCCTTCTTGGCTGCATTCTCGGCAGGCATACCAAAGGAGTCGTATCCCATTGGGTAGAGGACATTCTTGCCCATCAAGCGATGAAAGCGAGCCATGGCATCGCCAATCGAATAGTTGCGAACGTGTCCCATGTGCATATTGCCAGACGGATAAGGGAACATCTCGAGGCAGTAGAACTTCGGCTTACTGTGGTCAATCTCGACCTCGAACGCCCCGGCATCAGCCCAGGCCTTCTGCCAGCGCGTCTCTACTTCTTGCGCGTCGTATGCCATTTCCTTTCTCCCAACGGGCTTCGCAGGGAGTCCTCAGACTCCCAGCCGAAGCAGTAGACCGGGCGCGAGCCCGCCTAGCAGGGTGTATGTGGAGGGCATTCGTGCCACGTACCCCGACTCGGAGGCCACGCTTTGAAGCCTGCCCCGAGACAGCAGCGCCGCCACACCTATGCGACAGTTACCGCTGCGAGAGAACATGCTGAGTGACGGCGAGTTCCATGTCTCAGTCTGGGAAGACGGAGTGGAGGTCTGGGTGACCCAGATGGGGAACCTGATGAACATGAACACGGCATTCATCGACAGGGACAATGGAGTGGTCGCAGTAATCGACCCGTTCAACGCCAGTCTTTGGACTGAGGCTCTCGAAAAGGAGGGTTTGCAACCCACTCACCTGCTGTACACTCACACCCACCGTGACCATGCCGCTGGCTATCCGGGGATGATGAAGCGATTCCCCGACTTGGAAGTCTGGGGACATGAGGAAGCTAGAGTTCCAAGTCTACTAGGCAATGTTGTATTCAGAAAAGTCGACTTTACCAACGCATGGGAAAGTGAACCGGGCGAATGTGTAGAGTGGTCCGCCGGCTCAATCAGCCTAGTCGTGACCCACTCGCCCGGTCACGCACCCGGTCACGTCACCTTCCACGGTCACGGAGTCTACCACGCAGGCGATCTTCTGTTCGTCAGGAGTGCTGGTAGGGTTGACTTGCCCGGTGGTGACCCGCGCGCGCAGCAGAGTAGTCTTGTCAGAGCCAAGGAGATACTGAGCGGTCTGCCGGCTGACTGGAGGTTGATTCCCGGGCACAGGTACGATAACTTCCGGGGCGAGGTTCCTGATTGGATTAGTCTGGGTGATGTCTTGCAGCACAACTACTTCTTGGCCCATATCACAATGCCGGGAGAGGATTGATTACCTAATCCTCTGACTTGGTTTCAACATGAGCGAGGATATCTGCTTCGAGGCTCTCTTCGAGCTATTTGCATGGATTGTTATTCACATCTTATTCGAGATAGGCGTAGCAGTTCTAATGTCCATGGGGTACTCTAGAATGGAGGCCGAAGGTATGCTAACATCCTCAGTCTGTTTGCTTATTCTTGTTTTGGCCGCAGTATTCGAATTACGTAGAAGGAAGAATCTCGGCAAGGGAGTAGTTTTGGATACAGATGGTGACGGAGAAATCTCCGAAGAAGAGTGGGCAGCAGCCGGACAGGATCAACAAGAAGAGGAGTCAATTGGAGACAGCGAAGACAATTCTGAGGAAGTCGGCGAGTGGTGGCAGGACAATGAATCCTAGTCCGTCTTGTCGTATCTCTCGCGCTCGACACCTAACTTGGCTGCAGCATCGTCAACGGTACCGGCAGGCATAGCGTCGTCCTGCTCTAGGGCTGAGAGTGCTCCCAGCACTATGCTGTTGGTATCGATCTCAAAGAAAGAACGCAGTGCCTCACGGGTGTCCGAGCGTCCGAAGCCATCTGTTCCGAGCACGACATAGCGCCCTCCTACCCAACGCTGAATCATCTCAGGAATGGCAGCGATGTGGTCAGATACTGCAACAGTGGGAGTATCGTCTCCAAAGCACTGCTCTGCATACGGAGTCTGGGCATCTTGTGGGTGTAGGCGAGTGTGTCGCTCTGTTGCTAGGCCTTCTCGGCGCATCTCTCCGTAGGAAGTGACCGACCAGACCTCAGGCGAGACTCCGTACTCCTCACTCAAGATACTGGCTGCCTCTCTGACGTGCTGTAGAATCGGTCCCGAGCCGAGCAGGCGGATCTTGGCACCCTTGCCCTTGGCCTTGTCGAGCAGGTATGCCCCCCGCACTATACCCTCGTCGACTCCTTTGGGCTTGGGCATCTGCTGCTGGTTCTCATTGTACAGCATCACGTAGTGGAAGACATCGAGGTTCTGGCCCCACATCTCGTCGATGCCGTGTTGGATGATGGTTGCTAGCTCGTAGGCATAAGCAGGATCCCAGGCTCTGCAGTGAGGTACTGTGGATGCCATCAACAGGCTGTGTCCATCCTGGTGCTGTAGACCCTCGCCGTTGAGCGTGGTACGACCGGCGGTAGCTCCCATCAGGAAGCCTCGCGCACGCGCGTCTGAAGCGCTCCAAATCTGGTCCCCCACTCGCTGGAAGCCGAACATCGAGTAGAAGGTGTAGAACGGAAGGGTGGGAGACTGAGCGTGGGAGTAGGACGTCGCGCTGGCTATCCACGATGCTATCGCTCCGGCCTCGGAGATGCCTTCCTGCAGAACCTGTCCGGACTCCGATTCCTTGTACTTCAGCAGCATCGCATGATCGACTGGTGTGTACTTCTGGCCATGTGATGCGAAGATGCTGAACTCGCTGAACAGCGGATCCATACCGAACGTCCTACCTTCGTCGGGAATAATCGGAACTACCCTCTCGCCAATAGGCGACTTCAACAGGTTGCGGAGCAGCCTGACGAATACCATCGTAGTCGAGACTTCTTGGCCCTCAGGGGTGCCGTCGTCGAATGCAGAGTAGGTGCCTGAATCCGGCAGTTCGTAATCGATTGATGATGATTTACGCGAAGGCAGCGAGCCTCCCATAGTCTGTCTTCGCTCGAGCAGGTATTCTAGCTCGTCCGAGTCCTCCTCGAGCGAGTGGAATGGGCTGTTCTCAAGTGTCGAGTCTTCGATTGCAAGACCGAGGGCGTCTCGGTATGCGACTAGGTCCTCAAGTCCCATCTGCTTCTTCTGATGGGTCGAGTTCCTGCCCTCGAACGAGTCGATCCCCCAACCCTTGACGGTATGAGCGAGAATCACCGCTGGGCCATCGGCTGCCAGTGCTGCCTGATACGCGGCGTAGACCTTTCTTGGGTCGTGTCCTCCTCGTGAGAGGTTCGCAATGTCCTCGTCAGAAAGTGATGCACCGAGGCTCTCTAGGCCCTCGCTGCCAGAGAACAACTCAGAGCGGAAGTCACCTGGTGACAACGTGCTTAGACGTTGCCAATCACCATCAGTAATCTGCTCAAAACGTGCTAGTAGCTCACCGTTTGTATCCATACTCAGGACTCGGTCCCAAGATGAACCCCATAGCACCTTGATGACGGTCCAACCAGCACCTCGGTACAGTCCTTCAAGCTCCTGGATAATCTTCGCATTTCCTCTCACTGGACCGTCCAGTCTCTGTAGGTTGCAATTGACGACTACAATCAGGTTGTCGAGTTTCTCTCTGCCGGCAACGGCGATTGATGCGACCGATTCTGGCTCATCCATCTCGCCGTCTCCCAGGAATGCGAACACCCTGCTCTCCGAGGTGTCAGCGAGTCCGCGCTGGTGGAGGTACTTCCAGAATCGGGCGTGCATAACCGCAGCCAGAGGGCCCAAGCCCATCGAGACAGTAGGGTACTCCCAGAACTCGGGCATCAGCCTAGGATGGGGGTAAGAGGACAGGCCGATTCCGTAGGCCTCCTGCCTGAAGTTGGTCAACTCCTCCTCGGTAAGTCTTCCTTCAAGGAAGGCTCTAGAGTAGATTCCAGGGCTTGCGTGACCTTGGATGTAGAGAGCATCCCCTATGCCGTTGTGTTCCTTGCCTCTGAAGATGTGGTTGAATCCGACCTCATACAGCGTGGAACTGGAAGCGTATGTCGAGATGTGTCCGCCTATCCCATCTACCCTGCGGTTGGCATCAGAGACCATGACTGCGGCGTTCCAGAGTACCGCGTTGTGAATCCTCTCCTCAAGATCGAGATTGCCGGGATACGGTGGCTGCTGCTCAATCGATATCGAATTGAGATACGGTGTCTGAGAAGGGGGGCGAATCGGGACGGACAGACCCTCTGCCTCTGCCATGATCTCATGCAGCAGCATCCTTGCTCGCTCGGCCCCCTGAGACTCGACTACCGAGCGCAGGGCTTCGAGCCACTCGTCGGTCTCCTCCGGGTCGGTATCGGGGAGCCTTTGGCGAGGGTCGTTAGGCGGCATACTGCATCTACCTGCCCCATTGGGGCAGGTCCGGGACTGATTGGGGTCTTTTCAATGGGTCGTGCCCGAAGAGCCTCATCTTGGCCCTAGAGATGGGCCGGTTCTGATGAGGTGACATTCGTGCTTGGTTCTGACCCCTGCGACGGTGATTGCCGAATCGCCATCGACGCATCTCTCTCCCCTCCAGTCCCTAACCGCTCTCATCACGGTGCTTCTTCCTGCGGGATTGTTTGGGTCGACCTTGAGCTCGATCAAAGACTCCTCGACCTCTCCCATCCAGAATAGTGCCGCGTTGATTGCCTTACGGGCAAGACCGTGCTGTTGCTCGGAGCTGCGAACCCAGTATCCGAGGTTCCAGTTGGCCTTGCCCGAGCGCGTCACTCGGTCGAATCCAATTAGGCCGAGAAGCGCATTGTCCCATGGTCTGACCATAACCCAGTGGTGTAGCATCCCGGAGCGTCCCATGCCCTCGGTCTCAGTCAGGAAGTCTTTCATCTGGGGATCAAAGGGCATGTCGGGGTTAATCCACGGCATGGCCCTACTGACTTCGGGCCAAGTCTCCTCAAAGGCCTCAAGCAGTGCTTCGCCGTACTCTTCGGTTGCAGGCCTCAAAACGAGTGTGTCATCGACTCTGATAGTCGTCGTCGCACGTCTCAGCACATCTGTGCGGCGGAGTTCTCACCAATCAGGGCTACGGATACTATGGCCTGAGCTTGGACCGGGCTGTGGCCACATTCGGGTCTCCTGGTAGGATGCCAGAGGCGTTCTCAAGCAACTTGTCCACGGCTTTGCCTCGTCCGATGCGCTGTAGTAGAGCGCCGATTGGGTAGATTAACTTGGAGCGATTGCCCAAGTGGGGTCCTACCTCGTCAATCAGCACGGTTGCTTGAGCGATATCTCTCGAGCGGGCCGCCTCCATGGCTGCCTTAACCTGCATGGCGACTTTTCTGTCCGGCCATTCATCCTGCTGCGGCCATGGCCAGTAATTTGGGGGCTCCACTACATCGGGCATTCTTGGAATCGAAGGGATGGTTGGAGGAGGAGGTATGGTGAGTTTCTCGGGCTCGTCCTCGGGTTCTGGCGGTGCAGGAGGAGTAGGTGGGATGATTGGTGGTGGAAGGTCGGTTGGAGGAGGGGGAATCTCAGGCTCCTCTACTTCGACTTGGTCGGGCTCGGATTCGAGCAGTTGGATCAGTTCTGCCTTCTTGAGTTTGGAGTAGCCTGTGAGCCCGCGCTCGCTGGCTATTGCCTTGAGTTTGTCAACGGTGTGATCCGAGAGGCTGGGTTCGGGCTCTGGCTCGGGCTCTGGTTCCGGTTCGGGTTCGACAACCACAGTCTCAGGTGCGGGTAGAATCTCGGCTCCGTTGCGATCCGGAATCGCGCTGGCGGAGACTGGTACTACTTCCTCTGGTGCTTCGGCTGTGGGCTGGATAAGCTCAATCTGTTGGGCCTCGGGCTCCTCTTCTGGTTCCTCTTCCGTCTCTGGGACCTCGAACTTGGTAACAATCTCCGGGGCGTCCTCTGGCTTCAGTTCGTAATCCTCCTCTTCGGTCTGGGAGGATTCTGGGATATCGACAGTGAAGGCGAAGCTCGGTTTCTGCTTCGTGACTACCTGATCATCCTTGCCATACTGCTTGACATCGATGGTGACATCGTCCATAGTGAAGGCGGCGTTAGACCAGTCGACGATTTCCTCATCGTCATCGTCCTCGAGGTCATCAATCAACTGATCGAACAGATCTGTGGCAGCCTCATCGTCTATCGATGCGTCCTGCTGATGAGACGGTTTTGCGAGCTCGTATGAGCAGCGTGAACAACTCTCGGAGCCTTCGGGATTGCGCTGTTGGCATAGTGGGCATTCGACACCCTTCTCCTCATGCTTGCGCCATGATTTGAATCGGTCGAACACCCGTACCCACCTCCCTAATGTTCGACTTTGACGAAGGTCTCCGTATAATCTTCACGCGGCCGTGGTCGTAAGGCATCAGCAACCATCCCGGTATCGCTCTGGGGAAGCGTGATGGGGTATGGGTGCGACGAGGGGTTGTGAGTGACCAAGCGGAGGCTCTCCCAGCCCGCTTCAACCGCAGTCAGGATCATCACGAATCCTATCTGAAACTGATTCGCTGGGAGTTGGATGACGAGCTCTCGATGACCGAGACTCGGCTTCGAGAGTGGCCTGACGGTAGGCTCGCAGCAAACGGAATCGCGCTGTTCGACTTGGTTGCAAAGACCGATGGCTGGCTATTCGGACAGAGAATCATCAAGTTGCAACGAAGGAATCGACAGGCCTTCGGGATGCATCGTTTCAGGCAAGGTGACATCGTGATGCTCAGCAGGAGGAATCCGCTGACCGAGAAACCGGTAGAGGCTATTGTCAGTGATCGTTCAAGATTCCACATCAGAATAGTGGTCCCAGAGGTACCCACTGGATTGCGCAAGGATACCTGGAGGATGGACAGGGGTGCAAACAGGATAGCTCATGACAGAATGAGGGACGCGTTGAACTCATTGTTCGAGGAGGACGGAGGTGTACCCCTTCGCGATCTGTTTCTGGGAACTGTTCACGACCCTGTCGGGACTGCTATGCTGCCTCCCGATCTTGGCGGTGCTAAACCCTCTCCAATCAGTCTGGCAAGTGATCTCAATGGGGCGCAGAGAGAGGCCGCTAAGTCCGCTATGGCTGGGCGGCTCACACTGATTCAGGGCCCCCCCGGCACAGGCAAGACTCACACCGCGGTGAGAATTCTCGAGTCTTGGTCAAAACAGGATATTGGGACGATTCTCGCGGTAGCAGATTCCAATGTTGCAGTCGATAATCTGCTTGAGGGTCTGCTTTCTCTGGGTGTGCGCGCTCTGCGTCTGGGTCAGCCGGTAAAGGTTCGAGAGAATTTGCGCGAGGCCACTATGGATGCCAAGATGGAGGAGCATCCGTTGCGAAAAGATCTCGATCACTGGCTCGAGTCGAATGAGAAGCTTTCCCGCCGTGTAAAGGGAATGAAGGGCAA
>CAXEUQ010000041.1:0-6970 GCA_963999425.1 uncultured Candidatus Poseidoniales archaeon
TCGAACAAGGTTCTCTCTGCACCCTTCACATTGGGTAGCATCGGGACGCCTACTCGCCCGTATTCCTCGGAGCGATACAGGGCGAGTGCCCAGAAGTGAGGAGGAGTCCACAGGAAGATAAGCAGGAACATCAGCCACGGCAGTGGGCTGCCTATGTCCACCAAAGATTGCATCATCTGAGCAGCGGATTCCGTAGAGGCCGCCAGACCATCTTCGGCTGCCGCCCATCCGATTACCGGGGGTGTAGAACCGGCTATTCCACCGATTACTATGTTCTGAGGCGTCGAGCGCTTGAGCCAGATGCTGTACACGAAGACGTAGAAAAGGATGCTGAAAGCAGACCAGAAAGCAGCAACCTCGTTCGAAAATACCCAGAACCACGACACTCCTGCAATTGAGAGTACAACCCCCATTGCCAGAGCCGATTCAGCCGAGACCTCCCCTGTCGGAATCGGCCTGCTCTCGGTACGAGTCATCATCGGATCTATGTCCCTGTCGTACCACATGTTGATTGCATTAGCACCACCTGCACTCAGGTAGCCGCCGATGAATACGATTAGCATGGTTTCCGCAGTCTCCATGCTTATCTGATCAAACATCTTGTCATGGACCAAGACAGCACACAGGGCAGTAATCTGGAGTAGTACGACCACTCTCGGCTTAGTCAATGAAACGTAACTTCGCCAACTCATGCCGATTCCTCCCTAGCCGTTATAGAACCGACATAGGCGGTTGAGAGAACCAAGAACGACAGAGAGGCAAGTAGTAGATGGACTAGCGACAACCATTCCTCAAATTTATCACTCGGATCCCATGAAAGAATGTACAGGGCTCCAATCAGCATGTTCGCCATGTATAGTGCTGTAGAGATCCAAACCCAGCGACAAAGTATGCTGTTTGAGCCCAACTCCTTCCACGCGAACCAAGATGCAGATAGCAAGGCCACTCCGACTCCCGAGACAAGAAATCTATGTATCACTTGTGACTGAAGAACCCAGTCATGGATTTCTGGTATCAGTTCTCCCTGACAAAGCGGCCAGGAGTCGTGCAGTCCATCTACACCGCAACCGGTGTTCGCGCCACCAGTAGTGGATACGAAGGCCCCTGAGAACAGACTGATGAGCGCGAACAAAGAGAGCCAGAGCAGTCTTGGGCCCCATACTTGGGAAGAGTCGAACTCAATCCATTCAGGAAGTGAATCTACATCCCGTGACTGTGCTAGCCATAGCCAAATCAGGCTGAGCATGAATGCAAGTGCCGAGCCCAAGTGTAGTGCGACACTCCAGTGCTCGTTATCCATTCTCACGGTCAGCCAACCAACAGCACCTTGCCACACAATCAATACAGCTGATACTGTCGAGGCGAGCCTGACCTCTGAGTCAAACCCCTGCTCTCGCCTCACAAGTAGCCAGCTAGCCAACACCAATGGCCCGAGCACTGCTCCCGCTAGCACGCGATGAGCCCACTCGGTGAAGATTTGGAAAGTCGTGTATCGATGTCCCGCCCCGCGAGAATCGATTTCATCTGGATTGGCCTCGTACCAAGCCTCTTGATCGTCCTCAGAGACATCGAATCCCCATGTACCGAAACAGGTCGGCCAATCGGGACACGACTCGCCGGCGTCGTATATTCTGATGAGGCCGCCAAGAGCAATCACAAGGAACGTTACTACAATCAAACCGGCCGTCAGCCGCCTACAGCCATTAGCAGAAAAACCACTCATCCCGAAACAGCCTCCGGGTCGAGACAAATAGACTTGACCAGTCTAAAGAATCACTCGTTGTGAGGGTCAACATCGATGGGTATGCGGTTCTGCTCGTACTCGAGCATGGCTATCTTGTTGGGATCCAGCACTACTCTCCACTGGGCCTCCTCAACACCGTAGAGTTGAATCAGCTCATCGCTGAAATGCTCGCGTAACTCGTCCTCTGAAACGAAGAGCGGTGCACCCATGCTGATTTGAAGTGCCCTAGCACCGATTATTCGAGCCTTCTCAAAGCGAGTGTGGGGTCTTGCGGGCTTTACCATGGCCCGGCGACCGGAGACCCCCAAATAAGGCCTATGACAGCCATTGGAAGCCAAATTGACCTAGTCTAATCTCTCTCGACCATCATTGCGACTGCATTGCCTCCGCCCAGACAGATGGTGACAATACCGCATTTGCCTCCAGTACGTCCTAGCGCATTGACTAGGGTCATCAGGCAACGAGTGCCTGTTGCACCTAGCGGATGACCTACTGCAACGGCGCCTCCATGAGGATTGAATCGGTCTTCTGAGACGCCCAATGAAGTCTGAATCGCACACGAGGCAGCTGCGAAAGCCTCGTTGTGCTCTAGGATGTCCACATCGTCCATCGTTCCGCCAGTCTGCTCCAGTAATTTGCGTACGGTGGGAATCGGGGCGGACATTACTCTGTTTGACTCGACTCCCGAGGTTGCGTAGCCCACGATTCTAGCTAGCACAGGCAAGCCGAGTTCGGCTGCTACCTCCTCGGATGCGATAAGTACGGCAGAGGCACCATCTGAGACCTGACTTGAGTTTCCAGCAGTGACCTGCCCATCGTCACTGAACACGGTCCTGAGAGAGCCCAAGGCCTCCATGTCCGAGCCGGGGCGAATTCCCTCATCTCGAGTGAGTTCCCCCACTGGGAACACTTCATCGTCGAGCCAACCTTCCTCCCAAGCCTTGTTGGAAAGGGCGTGTGAGCGTATGGCGAAGGCATCAGACTGCTCGCGGGAGATGCCGTGCTCTTCGGCAATTGTCTCTCCGGTGTTACCCATCGACTCACCAGTAAATGCATCCTGCAAACCGTCGTGCATCAACACGGATTCGAGAGATGAGTAGGGAATACCTTCTCCCTTCTTCACGCTGCGAGCGAAATGCGGGGCATTGCTCATCGACTCCATCCCGCCAGCGACAACGACTCTGGATACCCCGGCCTTGATTTCGGTGGCAGCAATCATCGCTGCCTTCAGACTGGACCCGCAGACTTTGTTGATGGTGGTACACGGTGTACTGACCGGCATCCCGACGTTCATGGCGACTTGTCTTGCCGGTGCTTGGCCGGATCCAGTTTGCAGGACTTGGCCCATGTAGACTTGGTCGACAACTCCGCTGGCGGGGTCAATTCCAGCCCTCCTGAGCAGCTCTTCCACAGCCATCGAACCCAGTTCAGTGGCACTGTATCCAGACAGAGAGCCCCTGTACTTCCCGATGGGAGTACGAGCGTATGCGCAAATCACCGGCTCGGGCACGCACCCACGAAAGGCCAACGAACCTTCAATGGTCCTATTCAGAAAGCAGGAATAGCCTCACGAATCAGAGGAGTAGCCGTAGAATTCCGCGTTCTGCAAAGCAGGTCTCCTCTGCGGTTTGACAAGGACAGTTCTGATACCCCAGAGATCCTTGAAAATCCGATATCGAGAAGTCATATCGAGATAATCTACCCCGCTGGTTCCACCTGTGCCAATTCTCCTACCCATTATTCGCTCCACCATGCGAGCATGGGCATGCCTCCACTTCACCATCGATTCCTCTAACTCCACAAGAGCATCAATCAACTTGCGTGGCCAGGTGAGCAGGGGCAATTCCCGATATGATTCGATGAATAGAAGGCCGGCTCGAGCCCTGTCAACATCTCCTCCGGGCATCAGGAAGGAGACGGCACCGTCATGCGCTGCCATCATCCTCTCCGCTGCTTTGCTAGAGTCGCTAGCGCCCCATCCAGAAGCCTTCTGGGCGACTTCTTCACACAGTGCTTTGTGAGCAGCGAGGTGGTCAGAGATGTACTGATTGACAACACCGGCATCATCCTCACCGCTAGGAGTAGAGCCCATGATTGGAGTACGCTCAATCCAGCCCATCACCGAGTCGTACAACGAGGGGCTGCCGGCAGCCGCCTCAAGTCGAGCGAGAACAGCCTTGTTGATTTCATTGTCAGACATTCTCCTGAAACTGTCCATTGGGTCGACTCCACCGATGCGATCCTCGTTTTCGAGTCCGAGCAGGAACTCGAACTCGCGCATCTGGAAGGACTCGAAGCCCGAAGCGGTCCCCAGTCCGTCTCTGAAAGCGAGGAAGCCCTGCGGAGTTAGTGTCTCTAGGACAGTCCATTGGTTGGCCATCAGCCGAAATATCTCGGTGGTTCTGTCTAAGTGGTCTACCGCCTTGGGAATTTGATCCTCGGGAACGGGGACCTGAGAGAGTATGTCACGAACCTCGGAGAGCTCACGAATAACCTGCTTGAACCACAGCTCGAAGGTCTGGTGGACTATGATGAAGTGCATCTCGTCAGCGTTGATTCCCCTGTCCTCTCCCTGCAGGTCCAGCAATGGATGCAGGTTCAGGTAGTCGGCGTAAGTCCAGTTGCCTTCGCCCGACTCCGCCATGACTCGTCCTGATGGCCCTCGTTTGAAGCATTGTCGCAGAGCCCGAACCCTCTATACGTCCGATTCAATGCCAAATCAAGTGTCCAACAGATGTGGTGGTTCGATGCCTTCCGGTGATTCCCTATTCCCTTATGCCGAACTTCAAGTCGAAGACGGTTTGGATTTACGCCAAGTCACAATGGATGATGCCGTGGAGTTATTCGCCGCGGTCGATGCCAACAGAGAATACCTCAGGGAGTGGCTGCCTTGGTTGGATGGAACGAACAATGTTGATGATGAAACCTCGTTCATCGCATCCACTCTGGAGGAGTACGGAAGGGGAGACGGAGTCCTCTATGGAATTAGGTTGGAGGGCAATCTAATTGGGACAATCAGCCTCAACTGGATAGACTGGGGGAACAGAGGTTGCGGAGTTGGTTACTGGTTGGCCGAGGACCAAACTGGAAATGGATATGCGACCAAATCTTGTATTCGATTGATGGAACACTGCTTTGACGACTTAGGGCTGCACAGATTCGTGCTTGAGGCTGCCACGGACAACTTCCCCAGCCGCGCCATCGCCGAAAATCTCGGTATGCGCCTTGAGGGTATCACGAAGGACAGAGAGTGGTTGTATGACCACTATGTGGACAGCGCGCTGTACGCCATCACCGCTCCAGAGTGGCGTGACCGTAATCAGGACTGAATCAGACCGTGGTCTTCGAATGAGCAGTTCCCAGATGGCAAGCAGGAGAGCAAATCTTCCTGTGCCAGACCGGTTGCCTTCGCGATACGGTTCGCTAAACTCTCCTTCTTCTCTCTGCCAGGGGTGATTCTGGCCCACCTCTGACAATGCTCAGAGATTGTAGATGGTGTTCCTGAGACAGGCATGGGGACCCCATTCACCACTGCCATGCCGATAGCCAACTCGAGTGACAGGTCTCGATGCCAGTTGCGCTGCCCTCTGACTACGAACGAGCCGCGGCCAATGGACTCGCCTGACTCAGTTGTCTTCGAGACCTGACTCGGTCTCGCATGGAATGCCACAGCCGCAGCGCCTCCACTCCCCCACGCTCTGGACCAGCAGACTGCGACTTGAGCAGCCTCGGAGTGGACTGATTCAGGTAGTTGACGAGCATCATCTAGATTCTCGCCGAGATTCTGTACAATCTGTAGCGAGGCCACGCCTTCGGGAATTGCTTCGGATGGGTTCTGATTAGGGGCAAGACCATCCTTGAGTTTGAGCGAACAGGACGGCGCTCCGTGAAGATCGGCGTGGAAGTACAGGTCGTTTGAGGTCAGGTGCTTGCGAACAATCACATCGTTGCCCTTGGCATCCCTACCTCCGATCAGTAGATGACCGCCAGACAGCATAGCCCAGCGATGCCTCTCGAACCAGAATCTCTTGCTTCTCTTCTTGGCCCTGAGTCTGCCTGCAGCAGCATCCTTGGCAGCCTGCTTCTCAGCCCTCGCTTGGTCCTTCTCGGTGAGCGCGAGTGCCTTCTCTGCTCCCTTGGCCTTGTTCTTCTGTGAGCGAGCCTCCTCGAAGTAGCGTTGTGCGTTCTGGTGTACTGTGTTGGATACTTCCAGAGTTATACTAGCCCCCGGCTCACCATCTTCGTCAGGTAGGTAAGCCACAATCGTCTGCCTAGCCGGATCCGCGCTGTCAATCCAAGGCACATCGTGTATCTTGTCCATCACCCCTTCCCAACCGTCAGATTTGACCGCCTCGTTGAACTGAGAGAGCAGGGAGTCTACATGCTCCCAGTTGTCCTGGACCGCCCTGCCTAATTCTTGAGTAATCGCCGCTCGCTCGTGGAATCTGTCAATCGCAGCCCTCTGCTGGTCTGCTCTGCGTCCCAACTTGGCCCGAATGACACCATCATCCTCTCCCGAATCGACTAGCATCTCCTCCTCGCGGCGGATGAATGCGGCAGCATCGTGAGAGCCGAACACCGCGTCGTAAGCGACTGACAGAGACGCGACCTCTACCATGGTGCTAGAATCGATATAAGCGAGGTCGATAGGAGCAATCTCAACTATTCCTGAAGAGGCTGCATCTCGAGCGGCCTCGTTGTCTACAGCCTCCCAGACATCCATCGCCTCGGAGTCAGCCAACCACATCTTCGCATCAGCCCCATCGGACAGTTGCTGCAACATCGAGTCAATCGCCGACTCGAGCGAGTCACGCTGAGCAGAGTCCAGCGAATTGGCAGGCACATCCTCCTCGATTCCTGCAATCGAGCATGCCGTACTGCCGTAGATTCTGCCCAGATTAGCTCGGGCAGCGAGGGTGCGAATCAGATCATGCTCGCTGCCATCTAGTAGACCGTCGAGCATTTCCCTGTCCATTTCACGTGGATCAAGGGTCTCGGGAGGAGGTGTGTAAGTGACGCCCTTCTTGAGAGTGCGACTTGCATACTTGGCGTGAGTGAGTGGCTGGATGATGACATCATTTTCATCGAGCAGTAGTACGTTTCCATCTCTGAACAGCTCGATGATTATTGATAGACGTCCACCACCATGCTCGAAAGTTAACCGGATGACCCGATCAAATCCTAGTTGCTCTACGCCAATCAGTCGTGAATTGTTCAGGTGCTTGC
>CAXEUQ010000042.1:0-6940 GCA_963999425.1 uncultured Candidatus Poseidoniales archaeon
CGTCGAATCGAGGTACTGTTCCCGGTAGAAAACAAAAAATGCCGAAAGATACTGAAGGACATCCTGAATATCCAACTGGCCGATAAGCGCAAATCCCGGGTTATGAAGTCCGGCGGAAATTATAAACAGTCAAACCGCAGAAATGATTACAGCACCCGAAGCCAGGAAGTCACATACAGCTACTTTAAGAACATTACTAAAGAGGCGATGAAGCAGGATGATTCACAAATATTGATCCCCTTGAAGAGTCCACAGCCAAACTTTAATGATGAAGATTAATTATGGTGTTTGATATTTTTGCATTAGCCTGCTAGTTTAAGCTATTCGTATAAATATCGACATATAACATAAGAAGGAAATAAAAATGCCTAAATGCGTAGGAATTCTGACCGCGGGCGGAGACAGTCCGGGATTAAATGCCGCAATAAGAGCAGTCGGCAAAAGCCTGACCGCTGAAAATTACAACTTGATCGGGTTCCGCGACGGCTTTGAGGGCATTGGACGGTCACGCTGAGACATGTACACACGTCGCCCTCTGACAATCACCAGATCAGTAGAGGGAACACCCTTCCGATTCAGCCGCAGGACTACTTGCTCGTAGTGCGGCTGGTACGCCTTACGTGCGCGTGCACCAACCATCCCCGAAAGCTCACGCACGATACGGGCGACATCGAACGACGACGAGTTCTCACGCATACTACTCAATCCGCCGGCCCGCCCGCCCTTCATCAGGGAATCGCTTGGAAAAATTGGTCTAATTGCCTATTGAAGAGTGAAATTCCTCAATCTCGACTAGGACATCGGCCTCGTGTGCGTACTGGTTGCTAGGGACCTCAATCAGCACTGCTCCGGGTATTCTTTCGACTATACTCAACACCTTATCCATGTCGTGCAGAGTATCTGAGGAAGCAGTCATTACTGCACACGGCACATCTATTCTAGAAAGATCGTCAGGTAGTCTGTACCGCATGTTTGCCCTAGCACTCATAAGCATTCGATTCAGATCTTGAGCTAGAAGAGTCCTGCGATACCTGATTCGCTGACCTTCCTCCTTCGTTCTGCGGTCGACAAGCCACACCGTGAATCGCATCAGGGCAGGGTGTATGAAACGAGGAATTGGCAAACTCATCACTATTCTTGCCCAAAGCGGGAATTCAAAGTCCGGGTTAGGCGCCAGAAGAACCGACGAGTGTCCGTTCAGCACACCACTTTGGTAGGACTCGATTAACAGAGTCGCACCCAGAGATGAGGAGAACCAATCGACATCTCTCGATTCGATGCCTAGGTGGTTCAGAACTGCGAGTACATCTGTGCCGTGCTTTGACATCTCGAAATCTGTTTTGTTGACTTTCTTGACAATTACAGCACTCTTCTTCTCCCTTGTCTCAATGTAAACAATTGGACGACGCCTGACCCATTCAGTGAGGAGCGGCCTCCAACCCTCGAACACAGAACCCCAGCCAGGCACGACAACGACCGGATCATTACAGGCAGCAGATGCATCATCTGGAGTCCAAGTCAGCACTCTTAGGGAGATGCCGGACTCGACCTCAACGAATTGCTCCTCAGAGTCCGCTCCGTCTAATTCGGGAGCACCACTCCACAATTCCTGCATGTACTCTCTTCAAGAGAGTGAGTTTTCATCCTGTCGAATCGCTATCTGCGTCCACGGCCGCCACCCGAACGGCCACCGCCACTAGAACGGCCACCGCCACCCGAACTCCCCCTAGTGGAGCGTCCGCCACCACTAGAACGACTTCCCCCACTGGAACCGCGTCCACTGCTAATTCGGCGAGTTCTACGGTGTCCTCTGTTTGAGCCACCGAGCCCCCATCTCCTGCCGTATTGATTGTTTATGATGACTACATCATTCCCATCATATCCCTGATGGTAGTACACTCCTTTGTTCGTTACATAGGCCCCTGGGGGTGTGTTAGTGAATCTTGAGAAAACTAGAGTGACAATCGCTAACAGGACGAATATGGGGACGCAACAAATCCAAGTCAATTGATAGAAGTTCATTGGTGTAAATCCGACCATATATGCCTCATCACGATTGACCATGACCTCAATCGGCTGTCCATCTCCAAATTCTTCAGCAAAGCCAGAAATACATGAAACAACAGATGGTTGATGCAGTCGATAATTTTCCCCGTGCTGACCATCAGCAACCCAACTAGTGTAGTATCCACCGCCTTCTGCATCGTCGTAGGTGACTCTCAATTCAGCCTCACAGACATATTCCGAATACAGAGTGCTTCCTGAAGCCCAGTGCCACAACGTCTCTTCCCAGAATGTACCCTCAGAGGAGTCGAATCTAACCCAGAATACCTGATAGTCACTTGGATTAGACGAGATATGCCAAAATGACAAGGTGTCTCCTATCTGATAGTAATCCTCCATTATCTCTAAGCAGGGGTATTCAGTAATGATTGAAGGCGTATATTCCCAGCCGTCGTATTCTGTACCGTCCACACTCCACTTCAGATACAGGTCGGCATAGCACTCATACTCCTCTACCCAGTAAGTATCACACCATTCATACCCCTCATCATTGTAACAGTCCTCGTACCATCCGCTGATGTCGTCCTCGAACCAGCCCGTGCCATTCTCTCCATCTCCGGATATTATCGCTTCAGCGAGCGTCCAATCCTCGCCACCGTCTGCCTCAATAGTGGCGGTCGTTAGAGTGTACTCTGGGGCTGAAATGACCCCTAAAGTCCAGATAACACCTACTGCGATAGCTAGAACAGATGTTATTGCAACTACAACGGCCTCTCCTTCTGAGAGCCACCAAAGGCCCAGCACACCACTGTTTCCGGTGACCATAGGAGGTTGAGCAACCTCTTCTCCGTCACCTTCGGAGTCGACTCGAGGTTTCTCACTCCCTGAGTCTTTAGTGCCAAGGCGTTTCTTCTCGGCTTCTATTCTAGCCAACTCAAGCTCATGCCGGGCCTCAGCCATTTCTTCTTCGCGTTGAATCTTTTCGGCCTCGGCCTTGTTCATGGCATCCTCGACCGTCTCCTTGGAGGATTCTTCCTCCTTCTCGTCGTCGTGAACCCACCAACGTTCATCCTCTGCCATGAGGCGGCTACTAGGAGAGGGAGTATTCAAGATTCACCCGACATCGATTGAATGGTATGAATTGCCACGAACTTCCACTTGTCCGGATCTGATTAGCTCCTTGAGATGTGATAGAACTTGGTCTTGAGCCAGAATTGGATGTGCATCAGGAGTATCCGCGTACACTATCTTGGTTATACTCAACAACTCTGAATTACCTTCTCGGACTGCATTAAGCACCCTCTCGTGTCTTGTCTTACGGTGCTCAATATACTGAGTTAACAACCTCTTCGGGTTTGCAATTAGGGGGCCGTGCCCGGGGAATAGAACCTTCGGATTCAGGGCCCGAATTCTTTCCAAGCCTGAGATGTATGCACCCATATCGCCTTCTCCGGAAGGGACCAAAATGGTACCCACTAAAGTGCAATTATCTGCGGATACAATTCCGGACTCCCCAACTAGGCAAATCTGACCCGGGCAGTGCCCAGGACTCTCGATTACATCCCAAGAGATTCCACCACTTGGCCCATCGAGAATGAATGAGTCACCTTCTTTGAGCACCCGGTCAGAATTACAAGGAGGAATAGTCGCTAGAGTTTCTGCACTAGCCCAAATGGGGGCTTGGTAAATCTCTGAGATACGCTGTAAGTCGCCGATATGGTCCGGGTGTCTATGTGTGAAGATCGTGGCAGTAATCGAACTACCGTCATCAAAAATCTCCTGAACTTTGAACGCCAACTCCTCAAACCCCTCCTCGTCTTTAGCAGCCGGGTCGACAATTACTCTCTCTCCACCGCGCTCTCCGAGGATGAAACAGTTTGTGTGAGTGGCCGGCGGGAGTGTGTCCGTGGGTATCAACACACATTCGACGCCCGGGCCGTACTCGAAACGATGTCTTCCTGTAGGCGGGTCTGCAGCGAGGGCGTCGCAAGCAGATTGCAAATCACCTTCACTTTCGATTGCCTCAACAAGGTCACGTGCTAGAGTAACAATTGGAGGGGGAAGTCGAATCTCGTTTGCTTCCCAAGAAGAAATTAGGTCGATCGGCCTCCACCAGCGAAATTCATCGAACTCAGATCTACCGGGAGGGAAGGTCGGAGTGACACCGGGGTCTCCGGTTGGCACATGGAAGAATAGGTTGTGAAACCTAGCAGGGGCTTGTGGAGGAGTCGTTCTCTCGGTAATAACCTCGCAGTGAAACTCTTCACAGGTCAATACTCCTGACTCCATCAGACTTCGCCAGTTTGCCTTATCTGCACAAACTTCAGCGCGAATATCCTCGTTAACCTCTGACAATCCTCCTTTGCCATCAGGAACCACTCCAAGCTCCTCTACCATCTCTCTGAGGAGAGCAAACACTGAGACCCTATCATGCCGATCCTGCAGCCATTCAGGACGAGATTCTGCTACCGCTCTATCCACCCGACTTATCGCCCCTCCGGGAAACGACCAGACATCAGGAAAGGCAGGCAATTCGGACACCCGATGTCCCAACAGTATCTCGTGACCGCCTTCACGCTCCCTGCTGAGGATTACGGAGGCCGAGGGGCGTGGCGTGGTCCTCTCGGATTTCGGCATCTCCATCCCCTCGGGCAACTCTCCCATACACCTTCGACGAGGTACGACGCTTCAACCTCGCTACAATAACCATTGAATACGTAATCTAACCTTCGCCGGACATGGACTCAGTGACAATCTCGAACACCAGCACAAGCACCGGCGAAAGGATGCATCAAGTCGAAATGCCGACCTTCGGATTGGGAGTCTATCTGATGGGTGAGCCGGGCGAGTGCAAGAATTCGGTACTGTATGCACTCGAGCAGGGTTACAGGATGATCGACACCGCAATGGCCTACGGGAACGAAGACGAAGTAGGGCAGGCAATCAGGGAATCAGGAATTCCCAGAGAGGAGATATTCGTAGTCACCAAACTCCGTCGACCTCACGCCAACAGCCATCAGGAGACCATCGAGAGATGCCAGCAAAGCCTTGAGAATCTCGGTCTTGACTACATGGACCTGTACCTGGTACACGCTCCTCCGGAGAATCCAGATGCCAGAGCACCAGTCTGGCAGGGCATGGAGGAGTGCCTAGCCAACGGATGGACCCGCTCAATCGGGGTCAGCAACTACGGAGCCCACCACCTCGATACAATGAGATCGTATGCTAGCTTGATGCCATCGGTAAATCAGGTTGAGATTAGCCCGTGGCTGCAAAGGAATGCACTGCGAGCAGCAATCAAGGAGGTTGGAGCGGTTCCGATGGCCTACTCTCCACTAGCACGAGGGCACAAGATTGCTGATCCGAGAATCTGTGAGATTGCAGAATCGGTCGACTGCACCCCAGCACAGGCGGCAATCAAGTGGTGTTTGGACGCCGGCGCCATCACCATCCCCAAATCCAGCAACCCGGTGAGAATCTCAGAGAATCTAGGATCTCTTGAAGTGGATTTGAGCGGCAAGGAGGACGAACTTGCAGCCTTGGAAGAGTCGTATGTCTCAGGCTGGGATCCGACTTCGGAGCCGTGACGAGATGAAACAACCTGAGACCATCGAAGAAGAACTCGCCATAATCGCCGAGGCCATAGATGCCGGAATCGACCCTTTTCCCCCCAAGAAGGAACCTAGCAGGTGGGCTAGATCCGCCCTCGGCTGGTTCATGATTATCATAATGGTAAGTTGGGTTTCACAGTTGCTGTACCGCTCTCTATAGGGATTAACTCAGACAATATCGCCACGATTATTACTTCATACCTCTCTCGAACAGCATGGAAGGAGATGAAGGGGGATTGACCCTCGAGTTGGTTTTCAAAGCAGCAGGAGTAATGGGAGTAGGTGGCGGATTGTTGGGAATCGCCATGCCGGAGTTATGGGCTGAAAATGTTGGCTGGGTGATGACTGAGGAGTTGGAGAACCTGTCCATGTGGGTAGGATTCTGGTTCATCATGTTCGGTTTATTGATGTGGAATCTACCCAGTCTGGCCCCCGACAATCTGTCTACTTGGGGCAAGTACGCAGCGGGATTCTTCGTAATCGCACTGGCCCTGAACATCTACGAGATAGCCTCGGGAGTACACGAGTGGGATCAGACTCTATTGAACACGGTCCCGAATGTGATTTTCGCTGCGCTGTTCTACATGAAGTCGCAGTAAGACGCTGATTGGTAGTCCCTCCCGGATTCGAACCAGGGTCATGGCATCCAGAGTGCCATATGATGGACCACTACACTAAGGGACTAGCGAGCGACGGAGTCGGGTTCGCTATTTCAACGAATCCGACTTGGAAATCCCAATCAGTTCCCTCTGAATCCAGAGTTGATCTTGTCTAGTGTGTCCGCACTCGGTCGCAACTCATGTTCACTGAGTGCGGATAGTGGAGTCTCAGTTAGTCCGAGAGACTCATCTGCGGTCTGCAGACTATCGTCGTAGTACAGCAGACCGGTGACGTGCTTGTTCTCCTTCTCGGCTAGGTGGATTGCAGTTAGAGCCGAAACGGCGTCGGAAGGGTCGTGCTCATCACCCACCGTCTCAAGACGCAGAGTGGAACCGTCAAACATCTCGATATCTTCGTACTCGCCCTCGGGGATGTCAACCTCCTCAATAGGGGTGAAGTGAGGGATGTAGTCAAGCAAGTGTAGTACCTCGTCATTCTTTTTCACGTAGTTGTACGACTTGTACGACTCGTCATTGTTGGCGAAGGTCACACACGGAGAGATTACATCGATTACTGCCATTCCTTGATGACCCATTGCTGCTCGAATCAGTGCAGTGAGTTGCTTCTTGCTACCTGAGAACGAGCGAGCGACGAAACTGCACCCAAGATTGATTGCCATAGCACACAAGTCGATTGGTGGCTGCTCGTTCATCGTACCCTTCTTC
>CAXEUQ010000043.1:0-6627 GCA_963999425.1 uncultured Candidatus Poseidoniales archaeon
CGGTGGTAATCGACTCCTTGTTGGCCCCTCCTCCGATGTCGAGGAAGTTGGCCGGCTCGCCTCCGTACAGTTTGATGACATCCATCGAAGCCATCGCCAGACCTGCACCATTGACTAGGCAGCCTATGTCTCCATCGAGTTTGACATACGAAAGGCCGGATTGCTTGGCCCTGATTTCGACCTCTTCCTCTTCTGAAATATCGCGCAAGTCCGCTCTCCAAGGATGCCTGAAGGAGGCGTTATCATCGAAACTGACCTTGGAATCTAGAGCAATCATCGAACCATCACCGGCTCTGACGAGTGGATTGATTTCAATCATTGAACAATCTCTGCTGACGAACATAGACACCAGACGCTCCAACATCTCGATGAATGAGTCATGGGAGGCACCGGTCAGTCCCAGCGACTCTGCCATTGCGCTACCGGTCCCCTCAGGCAACTGTCCCGACGAATCGGCCCAGGCCTTGTGTATCGCCTCAGGTGTCTTTTCTGCGACTTCTTCGATGTCCATTCCTCCTTCAGTCGAGGCCATCACTAGGACAGCATCTTCCTCACGGTCGACTAGGATGGCGAGATAGTACTCATGGGCGATATCGCAGCCAGCCTCGATGTACAGGTTGTTCACCATCTTCCCTTCCGGGCCGGTCTGCTTGGTGACCAGTAAGTTCCCGAGGATGTTGATGGCATAGGTCTCTACATCTTCGCGTGAAAAGGCAATCTTGACTCCTCCTTCCATCAGCAAATCGCCGGTGTTGGGGCAGTACAGATTCCCCTTACCTCTCCCACCCGCGTGTATCTGACTCTTCACAGCCACTACCTTGCTTCCTAGGGAGTCGTAGGCGTCCAGCGCCTGCTCGACAGTGGTGCAGTGTACCCCGTCTTGCACGGCTACACCTTCCTCTCTGAATAGCGCCTTACCCTGATACTCGTGGATGTTCACGCCCGCCCGAGACCAAGTCCGTCTTTCAACGATACGCATCGTGATTATGCATGTCGTAGACGCGAAGCGCTCAAACGCAGCCGCACTCACGACCAACCATGGACGTCATCGTTCTGGCTGGTGGCTTCGGGACAAGGCTGCGCCCTTGGACCGATAGCGTCCCAAAGCCTCTATTGCCCATTCTGGACAAGTCGATGATTGAGCATGTTCTGGATGTACTGCCCAAGTCAAAAGTCGACAGGGTGCTGATTGCAGCGGGCTATGGGGTCGAGCAGATTCGCGAGCACTTCGACAGTATTCCACTGCCATACGAAGTGGTAATCGTCGAAGAGAAGGAGCCCTTGGGCACTGGTGGAGCCATAGCCAACTGCCGCGAGCACCTCGGAGGCGGCACATTCTGCGTCATTAACGGAGACCTGATTACCAGCCTGAGGGTCGAAGAGATGCTTGATTTCCACAATAGCAACGGAGGAATCGCTACCATTTCTCTGTGGAAGGTCGATGACCCGTCTCGGTTCGGAGTAGCCGACTATATTGAAGAGACTGGCAAGATTATGAGATTCCAAGAAAAGCCACCTATCGAGGAGGCCTATTCTAATCTCATAAATGCAGGCACCTACCTCCTCGAGCACGAGATATTCGACATGATGCCCGAGGGCGCCCACAGCATAGAGAGGGACGTTTACGAGAAGATTGCAGCGTCTGGAGCACTGAACGGCTTCCCGTTCGAGGGAATGTTCGTCGATGCTGGAACTCCAACGTCATTCGTCGAAGCCAATCAAGCATGCATCTCGACGAATAGATTCTCTTCCGGCTTCTTGCAAGGCGACTCTTGGTTCGGAGAAGGATCGCATTCTGGAGGAGAGGTCTCGGGTAGTTCCATCGGACCTGGAGCAACCGTCGCTCAGGGTTGCACTGTGCGCAACTCTGTGATTCTAGAGGGTGCAGAAATCGGAGAGAACACCGAATTGGATGGCTGCTTGATTGGCAAGGCAGCGAAAATCTCTCCAGGCACTTCTCTGAGTGACGAGATTGTCAATCATATCTGACCGAGTGATTGTAGGCCGTCAGCGTCAAAGGGACGCTCTCGCTCGCGATACCGTGAGCGACGCTTTGGTTGTTGTCAACTTCAAGACATATCAGACAGCGCATGGCGCTGCTGCAGAGGATTTAGCACGCATCATGTCGGGAATCGAGACCGATGCCAGAATGATTGCAGCGGTCTCGGCATTGGACCTATCGACAGTAGTGGCCACAGCTCCCGATCTGGAGGTCTGGTGCCAACACCTCGACCCAGTGGGATTCGGCTCAAATACGGGCTGGCTCCACCCTGCGACGGCAATCGAGAGAGGGGCTTCTGGGACCCTGATTAACCATGCAGAGCATAAGGTCAGTATCGAGCACGTCGCGATGCTACTCGACCAAGTCCAGGAGGGATTCGAGGTCTGCGCTTGCGCAGCAGACATCGATGAGGCCAAAGCGCTGGCTGCATTAGTCCCAGACTACGTGGCAGTCGAGCCTCCCGAGTTAATTGGAGGAGATGTTTCAGTCACCAGTGCCGACCCCGAGATAGTCAGCGGGACAGCAGCGGCAGTTCGAGAGGTCAGTGAACAGGTCGGAATCCTGTGCGGAGCTGGAGTCAAGACAGGAGCAGATGTCGCCACGGCGATTGAGTTGGGAACATCCGGAGTTCTGCTGGCGAGCGGAGTGACTATGGCGAGTGACCCGGAATCAGCCCTCAGAAACCTTGTTTCTGAGTTGTGAATGCCGGACATACCCTTATGACACGTCCCCCTTGTTCTCGACCATGAATACTGTCAGGTACGTATCCGTGCTGATATTCGCCATGCTAATGATACCCGGCTGCTTATCTCTAGAGGACATCGAGCCAGAGGTAATCAAGGGCTGTACCGATGAGGTTGCTTTGAATTTCGACGAGAACGCCAACTCAAACGATGGCTCCTGCGAGTACGAGCCCGAGGAGACCTTCGAGGGCTGCACCTCTACTTCAGCCGTGAACTTCGATCCGGAGGCCTTGATCAATGACGGATCTTGCGTCTTCAAGGCCTCAGCTCCGGAAATCGATTCTGCGCTGAGGGGTATCTCAGAGGGACTGGAATTATACAGAAATGGAGGTGAAATGGAATACCCCCTTGTCTTGGATTATGCTAGCAATTCCCGAACTATGCAAATCTACTCTGGTTTGAACGGAGCCAGTATGTCATCCACCATGGGGGGAGAGTTGACTTACACTGCGTTGACAAGCCAGGGAGTTACCACAATTTGTTATGTAGTGAACAATGAGTGTTTCCAATACCGTAACCATGCAGAAGAGGCCAACCATATAATGAACACAGATATGTCGATGCTAGCAATTCTTGAGCACATAGAATTCCCAAACCAGGACCACTTGCCTCCGCATATCGCGTATGATGTTCTAACTAAATTGGAAATTCCTACAGGCACTGATTGGGAAGTTACAATTGACTCCACTATGTCCTATCAGACTGCTATTGCTCAATTGCTTGTACCTGGTATGGGAATTTTCTCGTTTACCGCAACTCTATCCATGGGCTCCGTGAATCTGATTTCTCTATCTGGATCTGGAAGCATCGAAACCGGTTTCGGCCAATTTGAACTGCGCCTGTCTGAAGACTCTACCGGAACGGTACCCGAGGCCAACGACCCGACTAGGATTCCAGTCTCCATCGAATGGTCTGAGCCGGTGTTTGAGAACAATGGTCCAGTATTAATCTGGAGTTGCATGATGAGCATGGTCAATCTGGACGCTCTCGATGACGAGGATGTCGATTCGGTTTACGATGCAATGTATGACTCCGACATGGATATGCCCGACTTCTGCGGTGAGCCAGTGGAGAATGATTCCGAGAACGCCACGTTCTCGTCAACAGGCCCAATCTTCGAAACTCGCTGGGGTTTGGTCACTTACATCTACGACCCTCAGACTGAGGAATACAAAGAGGTGGTTGCTGAAATCGAGCATCAGGACGAATCAGTAATCTGGTATCTGCTAGATGTGACCGCTGAAGAATGCACCGAGAATGGAGGGACATACGATGCCCTTACTCAGACCTGCGAGTACATTATTCAGGAATCCAATAACACTGCCTCTGACCTCTACTTCTGTCAGGAATATCCCGACTGGGGAGAGTTTTGCCAAAGGTATGGAATCAATGCCGATGGGCATCTGATTGCTGCCTATGAAGTCGAGGATTCTAGCGGGGGCGGAGGAGGCGAGCCCGACGACTCTGAGATGATTTGGGATTGCAGAGACTCATTCTTCGCCGAGGACACAACTCCTCTGAGTTCGGATGATGACGAGGATGTGCAAGCCGAAGTCGATGCAATGTCAGCGCCGGTATGGTGCGGCCAAATAATCGAATGGAACAGCTCATTCGAATCCGATCCTTCCTCCGAGAGCAGCATAGCGAACAGCAACTGGAACAACCCCGATTCCTTCTATCTCGACTTCACTAGTGCTGGCGCCCTGAATGTCGGTGACCGTACCGTCACACAATCGGAATGCAGCGAGTACGGTGGCTCATGGAATACATTCGAGGAGGCATGTGAGTTCCCCAATGGAGAATGGATGGCCAATGAGACCCTAGTCGAAATCGACTTCGGCTGGGGTATGGTCGAGAGACTTCGATACGAGTTTATTGATGGAGGACTGGTACTAGCATTCCCTGCTGAGAATGGCTCAGGAACCGGAACTCCGGACATGGCCAACACGCATTACGAAGGTTGGGAGGAAACCGGATATCATACCTATGATTTCACTGCCATAGAAGACGGCCTGCACATCATTGAGTCTGCACAGGACGAGGATGGGTACCTGTACTTGTATGAGAGCTCCTTCGACAGCCAGAATCCCCTCACTAATGTTCTGGCTTCACAGGATGACTGGGAAGTCGACTCTGATTGGGGCTCTTCGATTCACTGGGATCTTGCAGCAGGGCAAGATTACGTGATTGTGACTACGGCATACTCTTCGGGCTACGAGATTGTTTTCGACAATTCGATTACTTCGCCCTCGGAAACAATCACTGAGTGGAGCGGGGTAATCGATTCAGATTCGCCAACCTTCCTCAGGCCTGATGGATACTGGGAGGACGACGGAGGCGGCTCCGGCGGAGGCGGCTCAGGAATCATGATGTCAATATCGGTCAGTGAAGATCAGATAGACGAAGTCAGCCTGAGCGAACTCATAATCGAAGTATACACTGAAGAAAGCGGTGAAATCATCGGTAATGTTGCAATGGCCGATGCCTTTACCGAGTTTGACTGGGGCTCAGTTAGCATCTTGGATAAAGACGGTAACGGATTATTATCCGCAGGAGACGAAGTCATAGTACAATCAGATACTCTTGAATCGCTACGGTTTGAGGTATGGGATGATTGGGCAGGAGCCTACGCTTCCTGAAACCCCGAGCGCACAGGTTCCCTGAACCTGACTATCGAATAGATACCGATGGCAACGCCGACTCCACCCGCAATGACGTTCCAGTCGACGAGCGCATCCAATACCAGAGCGACCGAATAGAACATAGCAATCATCACGAACAGGCCGATGTGAATGTAGGGTGCTCTACTAACTCGAGGGTCGAGGAAATCGTACAGGTAGATGCCGCCCCCATAGACAGCGTAGATGTAAGAAAAGAACACGTATGCTATACCAAACAGTACTGGGAAAGAAACCATGCCTAGAGTGATATCCACTCCGCCAAGAACCAGGTCTATACTCAGTAGGATGACGTTCAGGTTATGCATCACAATCTCATACCAATAGAAGTACTTCGCAACATCAAAACCCTTCTTCTGATTTTTCGGAATCAGATAGTAGGTAACAACCACGGTCACCAGCAGAGCGGTGCCGCAGGCGATAGCGAAAATTGGAGGTATAATCGCCAATATCCAAGACGGGACTGATGAATCGAAGACTACGGCCCAAGAAGCGAATGCTGCCAGTGTGAAGTAGACTCCGAATGCGATAAAACTCCATACTGTGAACGCAACGAGTCTGTGAACTCCAAACAGAACCGCTTCCCCACGCTCGCGCGACTCGTAGAACAACGGAATGGACGGCCCACCCTGCTCGTCCAGACATATACTGACCACCGTGAATAGCGACAGACCCGCTGCAAAAGTCCGGAATACTGCCAACAGTACATTCGGGATAAATTCCGAGCCGCCGATTCTGTGTTGTGGCTGGATCGAGAAGAAGTCACCTGTCAGCACCGCAATCAGCAGTAAGACGAGCATCACCAGAGTCAGGACAAACGTCTCGATGTGACGATCCCTTTCACCATACTCGTGCAAACTCATGCCGGTGCAAAATGCACACTGGCCTTGAACTCTGTCCCGGATTGCTCAGAACTTCGGACAGTCCTTCTTGAAAGGGCAACCAAAGCAAATCCAATCACCAATCGATGTGGGTAATTGATTCACATCGCCATCGAAAATCAACAATCTCGCCATTTGTTCTATATCCATGGCAATCAGAGAGCGAGATTGCTCTGCCCACTCTCGTGATCCCCGCTTAATCCACTTAATCCATCTCGTGCCCAACCACCCGACTCTAACGACATCCACTTGTTCCAATCCAACCTCAATTAGAGGATTGCGCTCAGCCCATAGGAGCATCGATCCTGCTTCTAAGATTCCCA
>CAXEUQ010000044.1:0-6597 GCA_963999425.1 uncultured Candidatus Poseidoniales archaeon
CTCAGACCACAAGTCAGAGACAGTTGACCAGCTCCATCGCAAGTGCTTGTGAGGAAGCTCTCCTGAGACCAGTCTCCTCACGGCCTCTCTGGTGACTGCATCAGAGGGATAGCCAGAGCCAATTGGGTATCCCAATTCATCCGCTATCTGAGAAATCGCAGCATCTCTGTTGACCTTGGCCAAGATGCTAGCAGCACCCACGACGGGATTAATCGAATCCATAGCATGCCTAGAATCAATTTCCCAATTCGCCCATTTGGACCCCAATCTCGCTACTATCCTGTTTGAGAATCTCGCCTCATCAACATCGCACGAATCAACCATCATCATTCCGCTTGGAACACTCGCAGAACTAGCTTCGATGGCTTCGCTGAACAATTCTACTTCTAGACTGTTAAGATCGGAGTAAAGACTGTTCGAGTCAATTCTCGAGGGCTGGCAGACTGCCATACCGATGCCCCAGTCCCTGGACTCTGCCTCCTCACGAATACTCTGTGCAATTTTTTCTCGGTTCTTCGCAGACAATGTCTTTGAGTCTCTTGCACCAATGTCTCGTAAAGCACTGCAGTCGGATTCTGGCACACACAGAGCACAGACAACCAAGGGTCCGATGACCGGCCCCCTCCCAGCCTCGTCCACTCCAATTACTGGACGACTCATATCTCTAGGTCGTAGTCGCTCGGGCTATCATCATCTCTGCGTTTCTTGGGTACGACCCTGCGAGTCTCAGCCCCGGCCGGGTCAAGCATTACGTTGCTAGGATGAGGCAACTCTCCTTCGCTCATCTGATCTGCCATCTCGATTGCAGAGTCCAGTGCCTCATCGGTCTGGAATTTATCGAGAACCTCGCTGGCCTGCCCTACCACCTCTTCGCTCGGACCTTGTTTTGACTTCTCAGCAAGCCCTCCTGACTTCTCCAAGAATTTAGCGGCAAACTCCCTTGAGGAGATTTTGGGACTGTCGATTAGTTCAGGAGCATGCCCGCCGCCCTCATCGAATTTCGACATCCACTCCTCAGAACTCTCCGTAGTATTCTCGTCTACTTGCTTGCTTGAAGGCATAGTCTCATTTCTCCTTCTCAGTGCCAGCACAACTCCGATGCTTCCAATAAACACGACAATCGAAATCAGTATGGTTTCGTGCCAAACCTCAAGCCAATTAATCACAGATTGCTTGAACGAGGTGCGGCAGCAGGGCGCTGGTTGTACCTCTGGACCTTCAAGCAGAACCGAGTCCGATTCAGTAAAAACAATCGACGGATCCCTAATCGATCTAACTTCGACGGTAAGAATTAATTCGGAATCAACAGGAGACTCGCTCGGGACGGTAATCCAAGCCACAAACTCCACAGTTCCACCCGGGGGGATATCCATCAACTCGAATGAGCGAGGATTCATGGGTCCGGTATCGCTCGATGCTCCCTCAGGAACAATCAAGCCGAATTCGGTGACTAGATTAGAGTCCACGCTCACCACTAGCCCATCGTCCTCGTTGCCCAAGTTGGTAAGCATCCATGAAGATGTGAGATTATTACCTGTAGTCAGTTCTGAGGACACAATCTTCGCATCCCATGAGTACAACTCGCCAACTGTGATGTCCAGAGGAAGTTCGTCCGGCATCCACTCCCCAGTCCATAATTGGATAGAGAATTCAGCAATCAAGTCAGCATCCGTTGACTCAGAAACTGTGAATGAAATTACAACTCCACTCATTGACTGGCCCGGGCCAAGTGAAACTGTACTCTGGCCAATATCAACAGAGAGCCATTGAGGTACGCCCACGGATCTCAACTCGAAAGTAGACGACACATCTCCAGTGTTCTCAATTCTAAGATAACCAAAACATGTCTCTCCGGGTCTTGGGTCCTCTGTGCAACCATCGTCCTCCAGAGCTATGGATCCTCCAGTACGAGGTACCAGGCTCACTCTATGATTGGCAGTCGAAGAGTCTTCGATTACAGCCGGATCCCATACTATAATCTCGAAGTTCAGACTGCCAGGATAACGCTCTGGGGCTTGTACCTGCAATTGGGCTGTAACCTGCCCCCCAGGGAGAACAGAGTCCAATTCAGACTGACTAAGCACAATAGCCGCCCACCCGTCATGTGATATCGAGAGCCCGGCTTCACCCACTCTGGAGCCGTTCTCATCAGTCGCGGCAATCTCGATGAGGATATCACGTACTGAATTCCCGAGATTCCTGACATCAACACTGATTCCAATCACATCTCCGGGCGATACTGATGCGTTTCCACCTCCTGATACTATTTCCACCTCGTAGTGGAAACCGTAGCGAAGCGAGAAGTTGAACCAGTCTTGAGATCCGTCGGGTGTTTCAAGATACATGCTGAACTGGTGCAGAGAGTTAGCCAATGGAAGACCATCGACGACTTCTGGCGACATTACAGAGAACTGCACCCATTGAGGAATATCTGAGGGTGCGGTGAATGAGTACCCATTCGATGGCGACTCACTGTAATTCCAGTAAATCGCCCATCCCGAGGGGCCAGAGATGGAAACAATCGCTGAATCGTCCACCTCGGCGTGATTGGTGAAATTGAAGTTCAGTCCTATCATTGAATTCGGATTGATATCAAACACCGAACCAGATTCAGGTCCGAACCTAACCTCTGACCTCTCTACCTGCCAAGGATAGGTATAGTTAGGCGTCTCGTTGAACACTGTTGCTGCTGCCGCCTGCTGCAACTCGAGCGCCCTTTCAGGTGAGATTTGACTGGGGGCATCCGTGCCGACCGAAGACTCTCCGGTGATTGTAGAGTGCATCACACATGCTGCGAGATAGGTTCCGTCTATCGATGGGTGAGAACCATCGCTAGAGTATAGCGCGGAGAACGAAGTCCAACCATCGGTGGCATTCTGTCCCGAGTCTTCCACCGCCTCATGTATATGCATGAATGCGAGTCCCACTGGTGCGATGTATGTGGGCCGGTCCGCTGTAGTGATGTTCTCATTGTACATCTCATAACCACGAGATACACTCTCTTGCATACTGGTGTAATCGGGGTGCAGCCAATCGCCTTCCATCCGACCCCAAGTCATGAACAGGATGGTTTCTCCGCCTTCGGAACGGATTCTTCGATCGAGATAAATCAGTCCTTCCAGACTATCTTGCCAGTATTCTGTGTCGATGGACAGCCCCGGGACCTGTGACTGGTCTTGTAGAATCACGTAATCGTACCGTTGTTGCAGACTAGTGTTCCATGAGTGTCCTGGAGTTTTCGCCCTCTCTGCGTGCTCGCTGAGTTTCAGGCCCCCACTAGTGAGAGAAGTTACTTGCGCATCCTCTCCCGAATCGGTCAGTATGCTGTCAAGTCTGACAGATAGGGAATTGCTCGATGTGTATGAATTACCCATCATCAGAATGTCGAGGGAACTGTCCTTCGCGTCTGCGCTGGATACAGTTGGCGGATTGATGAGATTAGAAGTAGAAAATAGGGGTAGAATCAGAATCATAATGAGAATCGAGGTCACGATTCTACTGCCCATACTACCATCGACAATCTAGAAAGATATCATTTCTGCCCCGTTTCGTTAAGTTTCTCACGAAGTATTGATGGTATGAGGCGTCGCTGGCCAGCCATGGCATCGAAGTGGCCCTTCACCAAGAAACCGGCCGAACCACGGCAAGTCACTAATGTCGATAAGCGAAAAATCGTCGAATACGAACGCAAGCCAGACGACTCTTCCAAACAGAAGATGAAAGACCGGAGTCACTTGGAGAGCGATTCGTTCAAGCAAGCTATGGATTTGCTCGGAAACGACTGAAGAAGTCAAAGAATTGGGTCGGGAGCGATTCGACTCAGCACTTCCACATCAAACTCTCCTGCATTGACCGGAGAACGCAGTCCGAATTTGTTGAGGACCTCTGGAGAGATTTCTCCGAATGATCCAACCTCGACCCCATCAAACATGACCACAGCTCCTCTTCCATTAATCCACGGGCCTCCAACTGCCTCCACGAGCGAGACCTCATCGATCCCAATCCCTAGATCCCTCAGTAGTGCCTGAGCCACACCCTTAGACGATGCAAATCCGCCCCCGACCTCGGCACAAGCCCAAGCAACTCTTGATTGATTCTTGGCACCTCTTACTACATCGCTGAGTTCGTAGACCCTCTGAGGCAACTCGTGGTGCCTGTTTGAGGATAGCAACACTAGCAGCGAGGGAAGTATACTTTGCCGGAGTATGGTATGCTCGACTGAGATTGGATTGGATATCCTAGCTACCTCTGCGACAGGCTCCCATCGGACTCTATCGAACTGGTCCTTCTCATTCGATAGTGTCAGACCCTGAGTCTCTTGTATCCTCAGAGAGCGAAGACTAGACCTGATGCGCCTATGTAGATGCGAAGAAACTAGTGGAATGGCATCCAGATGGACCTCCGAGAGCTTCTCAGGCAGGTTGTGATAGCCAAACCCTATCGCAATGTCCTCTACGATGTCGACTGGGTGCATGATGTCACTCCTCCATCGAGGCATCTCGACGATGTGCTCCTTCTCTCCGATTACGCAATCAGCCCACTTTTCAGGCTTATTCGAGCCATCGGTGACCGTTCTAGATTCAACTAACGAGCCACCCATCCTGTGAAGGGCTGCTCCAATTTCCTGTTGGCTCAATCCGACTCCCAGAATCTTACCAATCAACCTCTCCGGCACTCGGTGCTTGACCGAGTCTCCGCGAGGAGTATACATCTCTTCGCCCGTGTGACTCGTCACCTTGACACTCTCGACTTTGCCACCCCTCTCATGTAGCGACAGACATACGAGCATCAGGCAAGCCTCACATGCCCTCGAATCCCATCCGGTAACATCGATCAGAAAGTCTCTGGTCGAGTGGGAGACCGTGGTGTGATCGCCGTTGATTATCGGTGGGAATGAGAGAATGTCGTCATTCGCATCCAATATCACAGGATATGAGTCGAGATTGTCCATCAGATGAGCGTACTCTACACCCTTGGGGTGCACTTCAAGAATCTCCTTTATGCTCATTCTTTCTTCCATCATCAGAGGTACGAACGAGTAAGACTCAGGCACCGTCAGGACTCTGAACGGACCTGTCACAGAAGACAGGTCATGAACCCCAATCGAAGCTAATGCGCGCTTCCTACCAAGAGTCAGATGAAGCTTCTCCTGATGGTCCATCAGCGACTGGATGAAAGCCTCGATTCCATCCTCATCATCACCGGTATCGACTCCTCTGACAACGGCTGCCAGTACTACTGGTCTGACCTTGCCCAGAGTGGAATCGACGACCATCTCAAGACCGCTGGGCTCTATCGAAATCGAGGGATCCAATATCTGGCCGTCGAAGAAACTCCTAGCAGCCCGCGCAAGAGATTCGTGACTTAGCAGGTCAGGTCGATCTGGAAATACCTCGACTTCCACTACGTCCACATCGTTGCCCTCGACAGGACATCCAATCTCTGGCAGCCAATCAGACCAGGACTCAGGCGAGTGTCCACACCCATTGATCTTCTGGATGTACTCAAGCAGAGAATGCTGCAAGTTCAGAGTCGGCATGCGAACATCAGTTTCCTAACCACATGGGCAGCGGCCTATCATAGCCGATTAGCCTCAGTCCACTGATTGAAGCAGTATCGTAGTCGAGAGCCCTGAGGTTCCTGCGATTCAACTTCTCTAGACCATCGATTCCAAGGCCTATCATCCAACCTCTAATTGTGGATTGCAACCATTGCAAACTCTCCTCAAGTCCACTCGCAGGAGGAGGGGCTACCAGAACAGAGCATCCAGCAGCCACGGAAATGAGGAGGTCCTCTGCTCCAGGAGCCTCATCCATCTCTATTAGCAGGTGTCGACCCTGTCCAGTCAGATTCATCGCCCTTGCTGCAAGTCCTATCCGAGGTAGTGCAGCAGCAGCTCTACTGCCACCGGGGGCGGCCGCATCAACCACAGCACCGTCAAGATCGAGATCGATGACCAATCTGAACAGATGGTCAACGCGGTCGACTCCGTCACGCAGCAATATCAGACTGTCCTCGCTCATCTTGCTAGACAGTGAGACTAGAATGGCCTCAATCTCAGCATCATCCATAGTAGGAATTCCATCTAGGTCGAGAACTATGCCGGCGCATCTGCTGAGATAAGCCGAGCATTCAACGAGATTCGCCTCGTCAATATGCAGTAAGTCGCAAGCCCTCGGAGATCGTCTGACGAGTGCAGGTTGCTCTGAGGCGACCCCATCCTGCCAGGATTCAGCCGTCTCGGCCTCGATTAGCCACGGAATTGGGAAAAGCAAACCTCCCTCTTCACTGCCGACGGGCATCAGTAGTGTAAGGGGATCGAGCGAGGTGTGAACAGGCAACCTCTCCGAGGAAGAAGGAATCAGCGCTATACTTTCGAAACCCTCTGCGACCGAAGGCTCAGGGAGTTCGACTGAAGTAGCCGGAAAACTTCCTGAGGGAACTAGCACTAAGGCATCCTCTTCGATAGACAGTCCCATTGGCTCAATGTGATTGGATATCTCTGAGAGCTCCTCAGGCTCTATCCCGCGCATTGCAGTACCTTCGCCAGGAGGGGGGCAACTGCCGGCGATGACTATACTTCCTCCTGACATCCCT
>CAXEUQ010000045.1:0-6509 GCA_963999425.1 uncultured Candidatus Poseidoniales archaeon
TGTGAAGTACAACTTTTCGCCCACACTAATGAACCGATTTGGCCAACTGCTGTTATTCCCGGGATTGATGTCGACAACTATCTCTGTACCGAGATCAGTTCCATCGGTCCTCCATAATTCGGCCCCGAATTCCCCCCCGTCATCCGCGATGAAGTAAAGCTCCCCATTGTGCACCAGAAGCAATTCCTGATGGAAGAAGTCGGGCGTCCAAACGAAACTACTGTTGTTCCCCGGATTGATATCTCTAACCATGTAGGTGCCTGCAGTAGTGCCATCACTCCTCCATAACTCAGTCCCGTGTTCTTCGGTGTATGCCATGAAGTAGAGAATTCCATCCATCACTGTGAACCAGTTCGGGTCGCTTGATCCGTTTGTGTTTATGTCCTTGATCATGAATGTTCCAGATTCAGTATTATCTGAAATCCATAACTCTCTGCCATGCTGCCCGTCATCAGCGGTGAAAATAAGATTCTGACCCAGTTTGGTTAGCATACTCGGAGAGCTGCTGTTATTGGCACCCGGCCAGATGTCCTTCACTAGTCTAGTTGAGAAAGCATCGCCTTGAGAGTAATGTAATTCCTGACCTACGGAACCATCATCGGCAGACAAGAACAGACCCCCCGAAGCTGATGTTAGGTAGAGAGGATTACTGCCCTCAACTCCTGTCTTGAGATCTTTGACAAGGAATAGGCCACCTCCGAGACCGGACAGACTGTATCGGTAAACCTCACGACCGTATTCATTTGATTCTGCAGTGAACCACAGATTACTTCCTTTCAGAATAAGGTTCCTTGGAGCTGAACCTTGGAAATCTCCACAGCAGTATGTCACTCCTTCGTACTGCCAGCTTTCATCTTCCGGGACAATATTAGCCAACATGAAGGTCCCACCGAGAGTCCCATCAGAGATCCACAATTCCTCCCCATTCGGAGGGTGTGAATCATCATCTTGACCTCCTATTGCCTCCATCATCGAATAAATCACTCTATCAGGATTAAAACCATTAGACGGCAATACAAGAAGTTGAGATGGTCCAGAGAATCCTTGCCTCCACCCATTTTCACCTCCGTATGCTGAACTCCAGGATGCCCATTGAGGAATTTGAAATGTCCCATCTTCGGTACCGTCACTCACGATTAAACAGGCACACGATTCTGTGCCCGGCTCACCATCAAAACCAGTTAAGAAAATCTTGCTGTTTCCTGCAACTATCTCAGGATAGTGGCAACCGAAGGGAGCCCCCCAGCAGTGCACTTGAAGCGACCCTCCATTCTCACATGTTTGGCCGCCCATTCCATCAGGCCCACATTCCTCTTCCCGTAGATCTTTGACCATGTATGTGCCGCCAACTGTGCCATCACTTCGCCATAGCTCCCAACCATGGACTCCGTCATTACCGGCGAAGTATATGTTACCACCCATCTCTACGAACAGTGCTGGCCCCCAGTCACGGGCCTCGCCCGCTTGCAATTGAGATACTACTCCACTATCTCCGGAGCACTCTCCTACTGTGAATTGAACTTCGTCGTAGCTCACACTCCCATCATCAGGAGTTCCCGCTCCGGAGCCATCATCATATCCAATCGCTATTTCCATCCCCGGATTGTCCTCGGGACAACTTTCGATACGATTTCTGATTTCGTAAGTCAAAGAACTCATCGTACTCTCTAAGGCCGTAACCGTTGCATCGAGTTGGTTAATTTCACTTTCCTTCTGGGAAATCTCTGAGTTGAGAGTCTCAATCTGAGAATCTGCTGCCTCCATCTGTGAAGTAAGGTTGGTAATTTCGCTTTCTAGTTGCGCCATCATTCCGCTATCTTGCGTCTGATTCAACTGTTCCATAGTCTGAGAAAGTTGGTTAGTCAAGTTGGCCTTGTGCCATTCTGCTGAGTCAAGTCTAACCGAAAGGTCTGCCAAGTCTGCATTGCTTTCATCTAGAGCAGCTAGTGCTTCAGAAAGAGTGGACTCTAATGTGGCTACGTGGGTGGCTGATTCATCGGCCTGAGCAGTCATATTCGCTAATTCCGATTCCAGCGATGCAATCCGTTCATCTTTTTCCGAATCAGAATCACTCCCGGCACAACCGGCGAGGGCCGAACTAATCATTAGCAGTGACATCAATACGGCGACATTCCTCATAACACCGCTTCGCGTCCTTAGGCTAAAAGAAGTTCTCCGGCCAGCACTTTGGCCGAGCAGCGACCCGTTTCACCAACTAATGTTTCAATTCAGTAGGCATAATTGGTGCTCGTGCCGGGATTTGAACCCGGGTCGACGGATCGAGAGTCCGTCATGATGGACCGAACTACACTACACGAGCGTGATTCATAGCCACCGCCCACTGACTTATGAAAACAATGGATAGGGAGCCTTTTATCGTCAAACGTTCACTTTCACTTTCAGTATTCGGGACTGTTCCCTCGCTTGATATGCGGAAGCCATAACATAGGCCCATGAACGGAATACCGAACACAGAAGCGGCCCCCCTTTACAGGAAGCGCCCAGAGCCATGCAGAGTAGTCTCACTGGCAACTCTGCGAAGAACGAACGCAAGCACCACACCACACCCTAGGTCCGAACTGGTCAGCAGCACTGGAGTCGTCTCAGTCTCCAACTCCTGGATGCCGATGTCACCACCGGCTGTACCGGTGAACGTGTCTCCTTCCAGCTGGAAGGGCCTACACGACAGGCTACGAGCCAGCCGTGCGGCATCAACGGTGGTGGCCTGATGTCTAGGACCAGAAGGCTACGAGAAGAGGTCAGGACCTATCTTGAAGAGAACGACACCGCGAACACCGTCGAAATATTCGACCATCTGAATGACAGGTTTCGATGGGGTGCCACCATGAATCAGGTCGGCAACATCCTAGCCAAGGACTCGAGATTCTCCAAGATCGGTCACGTCCGCGGTCTTTTCAGAGGTAGCACCTATACCGTCTGCGTCTGGGCCCTGTCTCAACAAGCCCCTCAAGCTGTTGCTTAGTCGGGGAAGGAATCAAGGCCGGTCGGCCACGAGTGGAGCCGTGAGCCGCAGTTCACTCGGGTCGTGGATTATCCTGTTTAGGGCTGGAAACTCTACTACCGGAGTACTCGGAGTCTTCCTCGGCGCCATGCTAGCACTGGGGGGTTTACCGAGTGGAGATTTAGCCACAATCACCATCCTACAGGCAACCTCGGTATGGTCATTCATGTGTTCTTGGAACGCTCTAAACGATTACCTCGACCTAGAGATTGACAAGGTGAACAGGCCGAACAGACCACTACCCTCGGGCGACATAACAGTCGATGCAGCAAAGAAAGGCATCACTGCGATGATGGTGATTTCTATTCTCTCAATATTGGGGGCGATGAGTATTGCAATGGACTACGTTGGCGGCTTGGAAGACTGGTATCCGGCCTTACTGATATGGTTCGCCGCCCTATTACTCCTAATCAACTACGAGTCCTCCGGAAGTTACAGCCTGCGTTTGAAAGACAGGGGATTGCCAGGGAATCTAGCAATCAGTCTCTCGGTAGGAATGGTGGTGCTATTCGGTGCAGCCGGCGTGTTCGAACCATTCAGCGAAAGGGCATGGGCGATGTGCCTTGTAGGTGTGCTTTACAATTTGGCGCGTGAGATTGTCAAGGACATAGAGGATATGGAGGGAGACGAAGGTAGGAACACCTATGCCATGAGAGTCGGAGCTCAAAAAGCCAGAACTGTAGCATGGGTATTGCTGTTACTGACTCTAGTTTCTATCCTTCTCCCGTTTGGAATAGGAATCTTCCCAGAACTCCACTTGTTTGCTGTGATTCCTGCAGTAGTTCTGCTGTTGATGGTCAAACCAAAATTGATGACCGCCGAAGATAGAGCGGCTCAGATGTTGATTAAGAGGTCGATGTATCTGGCTTTGGCTGCATTCCTAGGGAGTTCGTTGATAGGTTAATCACAGCAACTCGCGGAAACTGTGCCAAGCGTCCTCGTTGCACATCAAGGTGAGCAGAGACATCTGAGCCCACATACGGTTCTCGGCCTGATCGAGGACGACACTGTTGGCCGAATCTATAACTCCGTCAGTCACCTCTTCTCCCCGGTGTGCGGGAAGACAATGCATGAACAGATAGTCAGGGTCGGCATGGGTGACTAGTTCCTCATTAACTTGGAAACCATCGAAAGCCTCGAACTTACCTTCCATGTGCTCTTCGCCCATTGAGACGAAGATGTCAGTGTAGATGACGCCAGCGCCGCTCACCGCCTCGATGGGATTGTTGGAGCCTGAGATACTAGCACCAGTCCTAGAGGCAATCTCACTAGCCCTCTGCATGATCTCCTCGTTGGGCTCGAAACCAGAAGGAGTGGCATATCTAACATCCATTCCCAAGCATACTGATGCGAGCAGGAGGTCGTGAAACACATTGTTCCCATCTCCGACCCAGGCGATGTGGCCATTTACTGAGTCTCCTCTCTCCACTATAGTCATCAGGTCTGCTGCAGCTTGGCAGGGGTGGTGCAGGTCAGAAAGTGCGTTGATTACCGGCACGGTCGCGTGACGCCCCAACTCCTCTACATCGGCGTGGTCGAAGCACCTGTACGTGATACCGTCTAGAAATCGAGATAGCACAGCCGCGGTATCCGCTATGGATTCGCTCTTGCCGAGTTGGATATCATTAGATAGCAGCGTCAGAGGTTGTCCTCCGAGCCTGCTGACCCCCACTTCGAAGGACACTCTGGTCCTAGTTGACGGCTTCTCGTAGATTGATCCGATTGACATCCCCTCAAGGGGCTTGAAATCCTGTGTGAGTTCACCTCCATGCTTGAAGGCTATCGCCCAGTCGATTATATCGCCTAGTTCATCGCCTAGGTCGTCTATTGCCATCAGGTTTCTCTTCTCAGCCTCGCTCATGCTCTATGTCTCCTGCAAATCCATCTCTTGAATCAGCCATTCCTCCGAATACTGTCTGTGCGAAGGATAGCACATCGGCCAGCCCATCCTCGTACTCGCTTGAAAGCGGGACCAAGCCAGGCTGAATTGAAGCGTGCTGCATCATCCTGAGTTGTCCGATAGCGAACTCGGCCCTCTGGCTACCAGAATGAGGGTCCAGAGCCTGCTGGGCCGACTCCTCGTACAGTGCAGCCTCTAAGATGTCTAGATTATCTCCCCACTCCATTATCCTCTCCAGTACCTCTGGCTCAAGCAGGTCGGACTTGGAGAGGAAGTTGGCAGTCGGCAAGCCGAGTCTGAAATGGACGATTGAGGAGAGCAGCATCTGCGAAACAAACCCGCTCGGGGTCTGTGACAGCATAGGGTCGAACAGGAAAATCAGGCACGCCCTACCTTGTCCGATTACATCGACTAGGTGGCTTGAGGCCTCTCTGAAAGCGAACAACTCTACCTGCCCGGGAGTGTCCACTACCAGCATGTCGCATGAAATTCCCTCAATCACCTCAAACACCTCGTCAGCCTGAGATGCCACTAAATCAGCGGCCAGAATCTGGGCACCGTTCGGCCCGAGGTCATATTCATCCATCACATCAGATAGGGAGACGAGTTCTCTGACGTCGAACTCGGGGTCATAGTGAACTCTCTCTGCACCCGGATCTAGGTTAATCGCTAAAACATCGACTTCAAGGAACCTAGACCACCTTTGGAACGCAGTTACAAGCGAACTCTTGCCTGCTCCTGCCGTACCCACGACGAACAAGACCGGCGGTGTAGTCCCGTCTTGGCTGCTCACGCTCTCGCCCTAAGGCGAGAGAACTTGAACCATTCGTGAGCACTATATTCACTCCTACCCTGTACAAGCAACGGTTATACCACTCCAAGTATCGTCGCAGGACACCAATGGAGCCGAAGCATGTCGGATGACCCTCCTCCTCCTCCACCGCCCCCTCCGGGGTTTGAAGAGGACGAAGAAGAGGCAGAAGAGCAACCTTCTATCGATTTGAGTACCCCTCCGCCACCTCCTCCGGGATTCGAGTTGCCCGAATCAGAAGGAATCGCCTCCCAATTGCCCCCTGTGCCACCTCCGCCGCCGGGATTCATGGAGATTGAAGAAAGGGAAATTCCCGAAGGCGATTGGTCCGAGGACGAAACAGATGAATTGCAATCCATTCACACTGATTCTTCCGAGCAAGAAGAAGAGCCACATGTTCTCAACGAGCCTGTAGAGGAAAAGGTAGAGGAGAGTTCGTTAGAAGACTCCCTTGCGGCTCTGGGCAATCAGATTTCTGACTCCGAGGGGTCCGAGAAAGACTGGGCCAACACTCCAACTTCGGCAGCCGAACCAATCGATTCGGAATCGCCAACTGACTCCATGTCCACTCCTATTGTCACTCCTACTTCGCACCCCTATCTCAGATCCGCTTCTGAGATAGATGCCATGCCTGGCGATAAACTCCATGCAACGCTCAGCGAGTCTGAAGAGTCCGTCCTGAATCCCGATGGCTCCGTTCACCGGCAGACCATAGAAGGAGAGTTGATTCTTCGAAATTCGAGTAAGAGACATAGGGCTTGGGACATCGAGGTCCT